>JBCCKZ010000277.1:0-7199 GCA_039027135.1 Planctomycetota bacterium | reverse complement strand
GGGGCTCCATAGAATAGCAATGTTTGCGGGACTGTGCAGTTTCGAAGGCAAGCACTGGCGTGATAATTCCGCAGTTGATTCTTCACCGCGATTTCGATGCTCTAGTGTTGGACTGCGTTAAGCAATAAAAGGAGCTGCTCTAATTGAGTCGGGGATTTCTCGTCTAGATCGGTCGATCTCTGTATTCGAATGGAATTCTTTGAGGCTTATCGTGTCAGATCGCTGCGTGCCAACCATCTGCTTCATCCCAGCATGCTTGCCATTTGATTTGGTGTCGATGCCAGTTGCTGGTCGTGATCTACCGCTGGTCGATCGAGTGGAACCTTAACCACTCATAGCGGCGGTGGCTTAAGCCATGTTGTCGAATCTAAAGTCAACGGTTTTCAGTTGGGCACTCGCCAAAGCGAAGACATAGACCCAAGTCGTATCGATTTGCATGATTCTCAAAGTTTGACGGTCGCCTTCAAGCCGTCAGCAACTCTTGACGTGGTGCAGTCCGGTTCCTCGACAAGTATCAACGCACACTTTGGGATCGAAGCCTGATTGGCATTCGGAGATCGCGAAGATATCAGGTACGCGATAGGTGCCCATCGATCTCATCGTCATTGGGGGGGCGTCGGTGCCGAAAACATGATCGCTGATGGGAAGTCAAATGAATTTGACTTCGACGTTCCGTTCAAAAGTCTATATGGATGGCTGTTCGGATCCTGTCATCGGTGCATTACAACGCAATCAGTATTCATTGCTAAGTTAGATTGGAGAGAGTGAGCATTGTCAATTCAAAGGGAATATCAAGAGAAAGTCGCGAAGTGTTGTTCTGGGCGGGCGATCAAATGCCAAGTCGCGATAGAATCTGGTGATGGATTCGCATGACCCTCTTTCCGCGTATCGGCCTTCTTCGGTTGCCGAGCATTTGCCGCTGAAGCCTGAAATTGATCCTGGGCAGGTTTCGATCTCACGAGTCATTTGGACGTCCTTGGCGGGAACAATCATTGCCGGTGGAACGCTGGGCCTGCTCACCGGATTGTTCTTCGCTGTCGTGTCTATGGGTAGGCTTGCCGACTTCTTGGACATCATTAGTTTCGTTATGGTCATGCCCGTGATTGGCGTCGTCTTGGCAGTGGTCGCCGGCCTCATTATTCATTTAGTGGCGGCGGTTTACTTTAGGTTCGTGCGTCAAATGAGTGGCACTTCTCTGTCACACGCTAGAAGACTAGGTGGGTTGCTTGGTGCTTTGTCGGGATTTGCTGCGTCTCTTATGACCCTCTACGCCGCTGTAGTTCTGGCTGTCCCCGCTGCCTTTTTGGGTTTTTGGGGTGGCTATGCTGCTGTGCGTTTTTGGGTCAAGTAAAAGCCCGGGCGTCCTGCAAGTCCCCTCTTCTGTTTGTGTTTGGTCGTAAATCCAAGACGTCTTTGGATACTAGAAGACAATTGTCCGGCCAGTTGGTTTATCCTTTCGGTTTAAAGCCGTCGGACAACGACATCCGAGGCGATCGGCCTCAAAGTACTCACTTTCGAAAGCGACTTGTGGACATGTCAGAATTCTCGCTAGGTTTGAATCTCCGGTGCGCTTTGTCGCTCATTGTGGTGGTCATCAGTAACCAACCATTTGTCAAAGCGAAGTCGCCTGAAGCTCGTCCGAACGTGGTTGTCATTATGGCTGATGATCTTGGCTTCTCGGATCTGGGTTGTTACGGCGGAGAAATTGAGACTCCACGCTTGGATGCCATCGCGAGCTCCGGCGTACGAATGACTCAGTTCTATAACACGGCGAAGTGTCATTCGTCTCGGGTGGCACTCCTAACGGGTTTGTATTGTGACCAAGCCGGCGCGCAATCGCTTTCAAGAGGTACGACGATTGCCCGTGAGCTCGGCAAGGCAGGCTATTTCACCGCGATGGCGGGTAAGTGGCACCTTGATGATCAACCGACCGATCATGGATTTGATCGGTACTTTGGGCATCTATCTGGAGCGACCAATTTCTTTGATGGAGACGATACCTTTCGTCTCAATGGAAAACCGTTCAATGATTTTGATGACGACTTCTACACAACGGTTGCCAATACTGACTACGCAATTCGCTTTGTGGATGAAGCGGTTGAGTCTGAAAGGCCTTTCATGCTTTATGTCGCGCACAACGCACCTCACTATCCCCTTCACGTTCTGAAAGAAGATTATGAGAAGTACCGTGGGCGATACGATGCTGGTTGGGACGCGATTCGAAAGAAACGATACGAGCGGCAAATTAAGTTGGGGTTGCTCGATGGTGATGTCGCTCGACTGAGCAAACGTCATTCGCAGATCTCCGCCTGGGAATCATTGAGTGACGAAGAAAAGCAATGGGAGTCCGACCGGATGGCCGCCTATGCGGGAATGGTTGATCGACTCGATCACGAGATTGGACGTTTAGTTGATCATCTTGAGACAAAGGACGTTTGGGAGAATACCTTTTTCCTTTTTGTTAGCGATAACGGTGCCTGTCCGTTTGAAAGAACTCGAGGCAAGGAGTTGGCGCCTTACGATCCCAAGAGCTATTGGACCTACGACACTGGTTGGGCTCATGTCGGCAACACGCCCTTTCGTTTTTACAAACAGAACAATCACGAAGGTGGTATTTCTTCGCCGGCGATTCTTCATTGGCCCGCGGGCATGAAGGCGGCTGCGGGATCTTTCGACCGCCAACCGGGACATCTGATTGACATCATGGCTACCTGTCTTGATTTGGCCGGAGCCGATTATCCCGCTGATGTCGAAGGCCGGGCCATCGAGCCGCTCATGGGACGATCTTTGTTGCCCGTCGTTCTTGGCGAAACTAGGGATCCTCATCCCTACCTCTATTTCCAGTTTGGCCCCAATCGCGGCCTACGAGTAGGCGATTGGAAGTTGGTCACCTATCGCAGTGGACCTTGGGAACTCTACAACCTTGCCGATGACCGAAGCGAGACCGTCAACCTGGTGAAGCAGGATCCCGATCGGTTCGACACCATGAGAGATCAATGGTATGAACTTGCCGAGAAGGTTGACCGGCTTCCCAAAAACCAACGCAAGCCGGTTAAGGAGAAAATGATTCAAGGCGAGATTGAACGAAAGAAACGCAAGCCTTCCCGGTGACCGTTTGAGTCAACAACAGGAAAGCGTTCTATCGCCGCTTCCCGCACCCTCGGCGGCAGCTGATGAAAGCCCCGATAGTCAAGATCGCCAGGGTGCTCGACGGTTCAGGAATCGAACGTGCGGTGATAGTGATGTTGTCGAACGCGACGGCGTCAGCGGGAATGCCACTCAAGTCAATGTCGGTTGAGTAAGTGAACGTCAGCTCAAGCTCGTCACCAGGATCAAGCGGTTCGATGAAGTCCGTAGTGCTTAAAAACGTAATAGGATCAAAGGAATCAAACGCGAACGGAAACTCGATATCAAAGCGCTCATTAAAGACTTGCCAATCGCCATCGGTTGGCTGGCCAGTCGCGTCTGCCGGTCCAGGGGTCTCGAATAGCGTGGGGTCAATGAAGGTTTCTCCGGGTTCGCGGAACTGAATCTCAGCGGAGCCGATGGCGTCCGAATAGTTGCGGAAGTAGACGTCAAAACTCACCTCCAACACATCAATGATTCGATTGGTTTGATTCTGCACTGTGAATGACGCGTCGAACTGTGTGTAAGAGTCATCGATCAGGCTGATGCCCAATGCAGTATTGCCGCCGCCAGTTTGAGCAGCATAAAGCCCGTTTACTAGAGTCGAACTGATTCCTGCGTCTGAGGTTCCCAGTCCAAAGATCACCGGAAGATCGGCAGGGTCCGTTGGAACCGGATCGAACAGAACTTCGGTCGTCTGAGTGGGTTCTGTATTTCCGAAGAAAGAAAGCGTCAAGAGATTTGCATTCAGAGTTCCGTTACTGCCATCAAATGAAACACCACTTCCCTGATAGTCCTGGAAGTCAAAGACAAGAGGCGAATCAATTTGAGTGAGTTGTATTTGGGCATGGGCCATCCGGCCGAGAAGGCCGAACGCCAGCAATGCTGTGATCAAAAAGCGAGGGTGCAACATGTTTCTGAATCAGGGTGTTTTTCAGCGATACAGCTGTTCTGTTGAATTGGGTGGGAGTGCGTGATTCTAGTCAGAACGAATCGGCATCGTGTTGCTTCCAACCCACTTTGGCCAATCTAAGGTGCCTGAATTCTTCATTGACGGCCTACAGTGTTGTCGGAGCACTGGGCCGTCTAGGGCTGTGCTGGTCGACCTCTTGGGCGGGCCGCAGAAGCGTCAACGACTGGTCAATGTTCCTCGAGCCGGTCTTCCGCCTGCTGTGCTTAACCCTCCGGAGCACTTCTGCCCGACTCTTTGAGTTGCTCTAGCAGAGTCTTCAGCCGATTGGCCACATCGGAGTGTTGACTGTAAAGGTTTTCCGTTTCTCCCGGATCATCGATGAGATTGTATAGCTGACCAGGCGCGTCAGGATTGGCCTCGGGCAACGCGTACTGCTTCATGCCCCATTGGCCGCCACGGTTGTAGTTGTTGCCACCGCTTCCGCGGTGATCGAGGTACTTCCATCGGCCTTGACGGATTGCCAATGCATTCGAAATCGTTTGACTTAGCATGTGGTCACGTATGGGAGCTCTCGCTTCGTCCAGAAATGCCGGGAACATGTTGTAAGAATCTTCTGCAGCCTCATTGGGAACATCTGTTCCAATGATTGCTGCGCAGGTCGCGAAAACGTCGGTCAGGCTGAGTAGCTGATTACTCATTGAACGCTTGGCAACCCGGTTGGGCCATCGAACAATAAAGGGCGTTCGGTGTCCGCCTTCCCATTGATCACGTTTAACGCCTCGCCACGGTCTCGCGCCGTCGTGCTGATGATCCCGCCTCATGGCGATGACTGTTGGGACTTCTGGGCCATTATCGGAGCCGAACATCACTACCGTGTTATCCGCGATACCAAGCGTATCTAAGTCTTTCATGAGTTGCCCAACGATCCAATCCATTTCATGAATGAAGTCACCGTGTGGTCCAGCGGTTGTACTACCTCGAAACCGCTTCGCGGGAATGGAAGGAAGGTGAACCGCTTGCATCGAGTGAAAGAGAAAGAAAGGCTTAGTTGGCCTGAGCTTCACATGCTTTCGAATAAACGAGCGGCTCTTTTCAAGGAATACCAAATCGACCTCGGATGCATCGAAGTTATCCGCTGCTAAACCGTTTCGGAAGTCTCGCGTGTATTGGTTTTGGGGATAGCGGGACTTGTCGATGTTTTGCCTGGGCGGGACTGGGACCCGGTCATCCTCAACATAGGCGTAAAGCCAATCGGTGGTCGGACAGCAAACTGTTCCATAAAAGTGATCGAATCCGTGGTCGATGGGGCCTCCATCGAAAGGTCTTGAGTAGTCAATCTTCTCGACGCTCTCAAGGCCACCTCGGTGAATGGGATCTCCGTTTGAGTCGTAGGCCGTCAGGCCAACATGCCACTTGCCAAACATGGCCGTTGTGTAGCCGCTATTCTTGAAGAGTTCTGGAAGGGTGAGTCGCTCTGGTTCAATCAAGCACGGACCACCGACACCAGTGAAGACTCCGCGGTATCCCGTTCGGAAGCACATGCGGCCCGTCAGAAGCGAGTAGCGGGTTGGCGTGCAGACCGTGCTCGCGGAGTGGGCATCGGTGAACCTCATGCCTTGCGAAGCCAGTTTGTCGAGATGGGGCGTCTGAACTTTGGCCTCATCGTTGTAGCAAGAGAGATCTCCATACCCGAGATCATCGGCGAGGATGAAGATGACGTTGGGGAGTGGAGTGACACCCTCGTGTGTAGTTTGCGCAAGGCAAGTCCCAAAACAGAACAGTGTGACGGCAAACAAGATTATTGAATGGGTGTTTCGACGCATGGGTACACTAAAAAGCGAGTGTGATTGCGAGGGAAATCCATGGGAGCGTGCAAGAGATCGCGACGCCGAAGATAAGCTGCTTTGGTATCTGGCACCTTCGTTTCCAAAGGATAGACACGAGTGTGACCGAAATGGGAACCGAGAACGCTGTCCAGCCAATTACACGCCAGCTTCTCGCCCCTGAAGGAATTGAGGTGTTGAACTTGAACAGATAGAACGCCGTGTCAAACAGTGCAAAAAAGCTAGCGAGTACTGAGAGTAAACACAAAACCATCATCATGATCAGAGTCGCTTCCGTGTCCCGAATAAATGGTTGATCAATCGAGCGTTTCCGAAGTTGCGTTTCGCTAAGCTTGCTTGGTGATTGATAAGGGTTTTCCATTTGCAATACCGGTCGCACGTATTTCAAGCGTCTTCAACATTCTATGAAGTATTTTTGCCTAGCGAGCATTCACGCAAACGCAATGAATTCTAGTGCAGCAGCCTGGGCGGACCTGAGGTCTTGCCCGAGGCTCCTCACTTCGGCTCTTTCGGACTTCCTTGGATGACGGCTTGAGGGCATTCGGTGATGTGTTAGCTTGCCATCAGACAAGTGAAATATTTGATTTTTGGCTTCGTCAGATTTTGCTGTCGCAAACAGGTTGAGCCGTAACTCGGTAGGGTGATGTCATCGCAGAACCAAATGAATCAAGAATTCCGGTGGTCATTCTCAATGGCTTTCTCGGGTCAGGCAAAACGACTCTTCTGAGGAGTCTACTTGTGCAATCCTCTAAGAATGGTCTTTCACTCGGTGTCGTCGTCAACGACATGAGTGAACTGGATGTCGACGGCCTGATTGTTGCCCAAACTGAGTTTTTTGAGAAAGACGACCGCCGATTCAAGTCCATTTACTCTTGCGTATTGAGCAGCAAGAGGGGAGTGGAAGAACTGCGGCAAGCTTTGGACGAGATCCTGTCAGATGATTTGCTGGACCTAGTCATCATCGAGACGTCGGGAAGCTGCCATCCAATGCCTCTCGTCGAGTTCTTTAGCACGCAGCCGCAGTTTCGGCTGACGGGTGTGCTAACGCTTGTCGACAGTGCGATGATTGATCAGGACTACGACTGCGGTCAGAAGATCTTCCCCACCATGCAACGCAACTTGCAAGATCAGCGGAGAGATACGACGAATTTGTTGGTGGAACAGATCATGTTTTGCAGCCACCTTGTTCTAACAAAGGCTGACCGAATCGAAGAAGGTAAGTTGCAAACGATCGCTCAGTCCATTCACGATCTCAATCCATTTGTGTCGATTGTTTCTGTTCCGTTCGGGAATCTTCCCATCGATGATGTTCTGGC
>JBCCKZ010000276.1:0-7207 GCA_039027135.1 Planctomycetota bacterium | reverse complement strand
TCGAGCCCCTGTTTACCCAGCTCGTCGACAAGACCTCGCAGGTCGATTGCCTGAACACCATCGCCGAATGGCTGAACCTGTACCGAACCGGTTGGATTGATGGCAAAGTAGCCTTCACCCCAACGGTTGATTCCGTAAAGACTAGCCGAGTCAACAACGCTCCATTGGATATCTGCCATTGCTTTTAGTTCCGATGCGATCTTGTAACTCCCATTCTCTTTTCGTGGTCAACAGCGGGCGTTGGTATTTGCCTCTCTTCCTCACCCACTCGCTGAGCGCACGTAATTTTTCAGTCGTTAAGCATTCCGCTTTTGGCTTACTCTTCCTCCGGGAGGGTCGTACGTTTCACCGGCTTCTTCGGACCATAGACGGCGACTCTCCCAGAGGGAGCGTAAAGGAAAGCTCTAAGAACCAATAACTGACGAGCTGCACAACCCCAGTGGGGAGGCAAACCGGCTCTAGATGTTGTAGCCTGCCGGAGGCATCTGGAGAACCAATCTATGCGGATCACAACCGACTTACTTCCGTCAAGTGACGCGAGTGCGAATCCTAGGCATTGGGAACAGCGAGATGCTCGTGCAGACACGGTCGTGGTGATCGATGTTTGCCGAGCGACCACTGTCGCAACCACGGCGATCGGCAACGGGGCGAAGAGAATTTTGACGGTCAGAGACGTTCCCGCAGCGAGAAAACTCTCCAAGCAATTGCGAAGCGAATCGAAGTCTCGAGTGCTACTTTGCGGCGAACGGCTATGCCAACGTATCGAAGGGTTTGATCTTGGCAATTCACCGGCTGACTACGAACGTCTGGTTGTCGAGGGGCAGTCGATCGTGCTGTGCACCTCAAATGGAACTCGAGCGATCGAGCTGGCGTCCCAGCCACCGCGGATGCTTTTGGCCAGCTTTCAGAACCTTTCAATCACCATTGAGCATCTCTACAGAACCACTCGAAATCTGCACCTTGTCTGTGCGGGTACCGAAGGTGAGGTAACAGGCGAAGATACGCTGTTGGCTGGATTGATCATTGAACGCCTCGAGAAGAGGCTCCCACTCGAGATTGATGACGCATCGGCAATCGCTAGGCAGTGGTGGCGAAGTCATTTCGGTGACGTAATCAATCCGGGTCCCAAAATGCTTACCGAGGTTATTTTGAGAACGCGTGGTGGCGAGAATGTGGCTCGGCGAGGATTTGCTGAAGATCTTCAGAAATGCTCGAGTATCGATTCCAAACCTGTTTTGGTCGCACGAAGGAATAGGCAACCCGCTGAGTTTCACGCTGTTTCTCCGTTGTCTGAAGCGTAGGCATTTTGCTATGTCACGCCCATGTTTGGTATCGAAAAAGGAACGATTAGCGATCGTTCGCTAACAATTCTGCTGGCGGCGACGGGATTGATTGCGACGTCAGGCCTAGCTCTTTTGGGCGCGCGGCTTTGGACTTACGGCGCGCTCTCACCCGACCAAACCCTCGACCTTGCGCTCAAACAACTGGTTGCCGGCCGCCCCATCACAGCGGCAGAGCTTGCCGAATCGATCGACCGTGATGCATTGGCTGGATCGCAATCGATAATCGATGGCGAGGCGGAATCCGAATCGCCTCCGGACGGCGAACCGGCCATGCGAGCGGATGATGAAGGTGCGGAAAAACCCCCATCGGAAAAGCAAAGACTACATGATTATCTGATTGCACTTGGCAACCACGCTCGCGCGGCCAAAGCCGACTCAACAAGCGAAAGAAGACAATTTTTGCAGGACACGATCCTGACTCTTAACGAGTTCTCAGAATCAGACTTTCCGACAGGTCGTTTGTCTGAGGGGCTACTTACTCGCGGCGATTCCTATGAACAACTGGGCGAGTTTCCCGAGGCGGCTGAGTCGCTGCAACGAGCCTTGACCTTGGACCCTCGCCTTAAACGAGATCACTTGATCAAACTCGCCCGGAGCCAACTCAAGTCGCCCGGAAAAGGCAATGAAGCCATTGACTCGCTTCGTTCGTTTCTCGCGAACGATTCCTTGAGTTTCAATGCGATTCGCGATGCACGCGTGTTGCTAGCCGAGGCCTACTTAGAATTCAAACGTTTTGATGATGCGGAGGCGTTGATTGGGTTGATGCGTCAGGTGGTCATTCCTCCCAATCTGACCGACAGCGAAGCCCTCGATTATCGGGAAATTGTCGAATTGACAGATTGCCGAATGGTCTTGGAGAGGCTTCTCAATCAAGCCTCCAAAGAGATGAGGGTGACCGACACAAGCATTGTCATTCGCGAGCCAGATGAGATCGCTTCAGCCAATTCACTGATCGATCGTTTGAAGCGATTGCAGCGTGAGGGCACGGACTCGACGATAGCCGAAGCATCGCTCATGGCGGGGACGATCTACCAGGCGCTCGAGCAATCTGAACTGGCACTCAACGAATTCAACGCGATACGTGCTCAACGACCATTCAGTGGCACTTCGCTCCGCGGTGCGTTGAAAGAAATGGAACAATATGCCGAGGAAGGGCGAGGCATCGAAGTGCTGCAAACGACCCGCTACTTGATGCGTGAGGTCGGCGGTATTCAGGGCTTCGACGCATCGCAGTTGCCATATGGCCAATTCCGAAAACGTATCCTCGGCGTCATGGCAAAACTTCGCGAGAACACTCAGTATGAACCTGCTCTCGCCGTAGCCCAATCGTTGCAGCCACTTTTCCAACGGGGCGACACTCTGAAGCAGCAAGGCCTGACCTACCGCGAATGGGCCGATGACACGAGCATGAGGGCAAATGAAGCTTCAGACGATCCGAACTCCGAGTTGAACCGCGAGGCTCGCCAGCTATACCGAAATGCTGGAGTCAAGTTTGCCGGAGCCGCTCAACAACTCTTCGACGACGCCGAATACACCGACCTTCAGTGGTCTGCCATTGAGAACTTTCAAGCGGGACACCACTTTGAAAGGGCTTTGCGTCTGCTCGAAGAGTACACGCGTTATGAGAATCGAAATCGCCAAGCCCGAGCCTCCCTCGCCTTCGCCCGTTCGGCGCTCGCAACCGATCGTATTGATGAAGCTATTGAGCGACTCGAAGACTGCATCATCGATCACCCTCGAGATCCCCAGATTTATGAGGCGAGATGGCTGCTGGCAATGGCCTATGGCGAGCAGGAAGAATTTGACAAAGCAGAAGACCTCCTGTTGGAGAATCTCGAAGGCGGAATCCTCACTCCCGAAGCCCCCACGTGGCGAGACTCTGAATTTGCGCTCGGTCAAATTCTCTACCGCCGAGCCACACTAGAAGCACTTCGGGATCGACAACCCAATGCGATTGCAAGGGCCAATCCAACGAATGCGGACCCGATACCGATGGGCCAACGCCTCACACTTGCGACGCGTTCCCTCAAGTATCTCGACGATGCCGCGATGAATCGCTATCCAACCGACAAGCAAGCATTCCCTGCGCGATACTCGGCGGCGAAACTTCGAGAACTCGCGAGTGATTGGTACGCGGAAGCTTCCCAGGAAACCAACTTACTTGAAAGCACGCGTCGCGATCTGATGGGTCGCTCGACTCGAATGAGGGATCAATCCGTGGCCGCCTATCAGGGGCTACGTCGAGAGTTGATGAACCTGGAAGATGAAAGAGGCCTCTCCGCGCCTGAGCAAAAGATTCTTCGAAACACCTATTTTGGTATCGCTCAAGCACATCGCGATGCCGGACGTTATGACAAGGCGGCCGAATACTACCAAGACTGCGAGCTGCGGTTTGCATCAAAGCCAATCGTCCTGGAAGCCATCATGGGACGAGCTGGCTGCATGCTTCAACTCAATCGTCAAAAGCTCGCCGAGCAACTTATCCGAAAAGCTCTCGATGCCCTCCAACGCATTCCCGATTCAAGTGACCCCGAATTCCTAGCGACCACTCGATTCGGACGCGATGACTGGAATCGATACCTCACTTGGCAAATGCAACACTTTAACCGCCGGGCGAAAGCTGAGTCGACATGAACGTGATCGAACAAAGTCTGATGGCAGCTCAAACTGTACATCAGCATCTTGTTGCCATCCACGAAGCCACGGTTCGCCAACGTCAATGCATTGATGCCGGCCTCATGACCGACCTCATGGAAATTCTATCCAGCAAGTCGGCATTGATCACCGAATTGGCTCGGGCTTCTGATCAAATGAAAAAGTGGACGGAACTTGCCGCGGGGTCCTCACCAGAATCCCTCGAAGCTCTTCGTAGAGCAAAGAAAAAAAACGACGAGCTGCATGCCGAGATCCTCCTCCTGGAGCAAGAGGACACGTCGAAACTCGAGGAAAACCGTCAATCACTCAGCCAGCAGATGCGCTCCATGGAAAGCGCCGCCGCCGCCGCAAGATCCTACGAATCATCGGCCAAACTAGCTGGCCCACACTTTTCACAAAAATCTCAAGATTCATTCAAGTCTCGCGACGGACACCTTGACTGCAACGTTTGAGCTTTGATACCGGCCGAAGTGAAGGGTGCACGGAACGCACCCAATGAGGTTTCAAACTCGGCCGGAGATTAGTTCGATGAAGGGATGGATTACTCCCGAGGACTGTCCAACACTCGCTTCGCTATTGGAAACGATCATCTCACCAATGATCGCAGGATGTCCCTCTCCTATCTGCTTCGAGCTGGAGTGCGATCCTGAATTACCCGTCGAGTATTCCGCCGAACGCTTGGTGCAATGCATCCAAGCCATCGTTGCGGATTCGATTGAGGAAATGGCTCAAGGAGGTGATCTCCTTGTAACCGTCGTACCTCCGAAAACGGGTGATAGTACCGGCAGTAGTTTCTTCGAGATTGAAGTAGCCGATACAGGCCGCCCGATGAGCGAACGACCCAAAACACATCCCTTCGATCTAGCCGCGCTAGGTGGCAAGCTCATTCACCAGGATTGCCCCCAAGGCGGCGTCGCCGTCACGATCCAACTTCCTGTAGTGCCTGCGGCTGCGGAAGAACAACATCCAAAGACGCAGCGAAGGGTCGCCTAATCCGATGCAGGCGCTCTTTCGCAACACGCCGCTAGCCGCGTTGGAACACACCGCGGTCTTCTCGCAGAAACGCCACGAGCTGTTGGCGGGTAACTTGGCCAATATGGATACGCCAGGCTATCGAAGTCGCGACCTAAGCCAAAGCGATTTCGAAGATGCGTTGGCCGAATCCATCAAAGCACAAAACAGCCCGACCAGTATCTCCCCATCACAAAGAATGTTTGCATCGGATGGCCCGAGAAAAGCAAGTGAGCAGGTGATCTTCCATGACAACAGTGATGTCTCACTTGAAACCCAGGTCACTGAGATCGCCAAGAATCAACATTTGCATGGCTTGGCCATCACCACCATGCGAAGCCAATTCAGTCTTCTTCAAGCCGCCATCACCGAACGCGCGTAGTAACCATGCTCAAAGCACTTGATATATCGACATCGGCTCTCGTGGCACAACGAACCCGACTCAATGCGGTTTCGGGAAACCTTGCCAACATGAGTTCATTGACCGACGAAACCGGCAAACCCAATCCCTATCAGCCGCGCGAAGTTGTTTTCAAAACCGATGACGAGATGACGATCTCCGGAGCTTCCGGAGTTAAAGTCTCTGAGATTCGAAAGCAAGACGTCGAACCCAACTATCGATACCAACCCGACCATCCATTGGCGATCAAGGAAGGCAAGCGGAAGGGTTACGTTGCTTATCCAAACATCGACATGACCACACAAATGGTTGATGCGCTCGAAAGCACCCGAGCGTACGAAGCCAACGTTGGCGTGATGGAGATTACAAAAAATCTTGGTCGTGAAACTCTCTCGATCATCGCCTAGGAAACCTAGCAGCTGCCGCCAGGATTCAATAAGCCGACTCGATCTCCCCGATTCTTGCCCTCCCATTGGGAGAGTTACCTTTTCAAGCCAACTAGCCGCAGTCAGAATCTGTTCATTCCGCGAGCACGCGAACTTTGAATCCTCTCTCCGCCATCACCGCTCCCACGGCTCCCCAGATTCCTTCATGGGTCACCGGTGGTTTGTCAGCGAATTCAACAAGTGAATCAAGCAGTGATTTTGCAGAATTGATCGGACGAGAAGTTCAGAACGTCAACGCAATGCAAAATCAGGCCGCTGGAGGCGTCAACGCCATCCTGACCGGACAAGACGTCAATGAAGCGGAGGTTCTGACCGCGGTCCAAAAAGCTGACCTCGCATTTCGAATGCTTCTCCAAGTACGCAACAAATTGATGGAAGCCTATCGGGAGGTACAACAGATTCAGGTCTAAAGACCGCAGGGCCAATTATTCTCTGCACTACTCCATGAAGTCGCGTCGCTTTCATTCTTGAAGTACACGGGGCTAATTAACCCTCCCCCTGGGTCGGACTTTTCAACGGCCGGCGATGGGCTGAGCCAGGAACTTGTCCTACCAAGGGCCTAAAAGCGCGACGCTCTCAGAGCGAGAGTCGTTTACAAACCCTTTCAATCCACTATTTGATAACTACAACGTAGTACCAAATCTTGTCACTCATCCAATCCACATTCGACCAGGCTCGCCAATTATTCTTGTCGATGCCGATGAGCTCGAGAGTCACCACCGTGTTGCTCTCGGCAGCGATCTCTGTGGCCTTGGCATTTTTGTTTCGGGGAGACTCGTCAACTAGCCACACCTATCTCTACGGTGGCGCATCTTTCTCTGATGAGGAACTTGCGGCTGTTGCCCGAGCATTTAGCCAAGAAGGCCTAAACGATTGGGAGCAAGTCGGAAACCGGATGAAGATCCCGGCGACAAGCAAAGCGTCATACTATGCCGCCATCGCGGATTCATCGGACATGCCGCTTTCAATGCGTAGTCGGAAGCTCGATGCAATCGACAAGACCAACATGTTCGAATCGAACGAGCAGCGTCGCGCCCGTGAAATGGCAGCCAAGGAGTTGGAACTCGAGAGAAGCCTTCAAAAGTTTCATAGCATTCGATCCGCGCAGGTGGAATTCAGTCCGGGCGAGAGAATCGGTCTAGGACGCAAGACGAACGACACCTGCAGCGTGATGCTGGAACCCTACGGCTCGGAACCACTGAGTCGCGATGTGGTCCGTCAGGTTCAAGACTTCATTTCAAAGTCGTTCTCGGGACTGACCCGAGACAATATCAACATCACTGATGTAAACGGGCAGTCTTCGCTAGCCATCATGGAAGAAGACCCAATGATGCGTAAGAAGATGGAGTATG
>JBCCKZ010000275.1:0-7223 GCA_039027135.1 Planctomycetota bacterium | reverse complement strand
TGGAGTATGAAGCCGCTTACGAGTCAAAACTGCGTCGGATCCTCCGCGGATATGACGCGGACATTGCCGTTGCCGTAGAACTGGATTCGAAAATGGCCGTGCAGAACGCGACGCTCACGATCGATCCCAATCCCGTCAATCTAAGCAGCAAGAACCGAAAAACAGAGTCGTCATCCGTCAAGCCATCTGTTGGTGGCGTGCCCGGTGCCGACGCGAACGCGATCGCCAGTGGAAATCGCCCCCTATCGATTGCCGATGCGGCTCAGGAAACTCGAGTGAAAGAGGACGAACGTGAATCACTCGCGGTTGCCGGTCAAAAGTATGAAAACTCCAGGCAGGCTGACTTCCCGATTCAAAAGGTCAAGGTTTCAGTGGGAGTTCCTCGAAGTTACTACGAACGGGAACACATTCGAAAAGAGATTCTTAACGCCAAACTGTCAGGCCAGGATCTCGCAGCGGCCGACGTCCCGCCGATGTCTCAGACCGAACTCGAAGAGTTAAAGAACGACACCGAAAATACCATCAAGTCGGCCGTCTCGACTTTGCTACCGACGGCACTTGGCGAAGAGGCCCGGAAACTTGTCGAGGTCTGGGATGCTCCCGACATCATCGAACCACCACCACCATCTCCTGAAACTGCGAAGCTTGCCCTCAATTGGCTTGCCGAATCATGGCAAACCATGGCTATGATCGGATTGGCTTTCGTCGCTCTGTTCGTCGCCCGATCCGCCATTCGAAACACCGGCGACGGAGTCCCACCCGAGTTCAGCGAAGGCTTTGGTCTCGAACTACCCCAACCTCCACCCCCGCCCGAGCCTATGTCTGAAGATGGGGATGGAATGACAATAACCGGGGGATCGCTGCAAACCGAGTTGCAGACGCTTGTGGACTCCAATCCAGAGGTCGCCGCCAATGTCATCCGCGGCTGGGTAGCCGGCGCCGCTTAGGGTCGATCGGAATACCTATCAACCGATTGGACGCCAACTCGCGGTTCTCGTCGAAGCCAGACGCTAGCAAGTTTCGGCTGAGGTTCTCGGATAGGCTCCTAGGGTCAAAGAAGATCTTTCGCTGAAACCGCAAGATTTTCTAAAGTCAGCGGTGGATGGAGCCGGAGCGGTTCAATCCATTACTGTTTCCTGCCCGTACCCTTCATGACCGCGTGACCAAGGCTCGACGACAACGATCTTCTTCGCCGACGGAGAATCTGCAGCGTAGCTCGATCTCGGCTGCGGCGACAATCGATCAGCGCGCGTCGCTGCGTCGAGTTGCGATCGTCCTCTCGTCGCTACCTCCCGAGAGCCGAGACGCCATCGTCGGGCCACTTCCTCCGACGGTTCACCGTGCCGTCGAACGAGCGATGCTTGAACTTAGCGATGTTGATCCACTGGAGCGCCGCGACGCCATCGAAGCTTTCCGAGTTTCGATCACGGAAACCAGCGTTAGCCCACGCACCGAAGAAACCACAAAGGAATCCACCTCCAGTCCCATCGCCACATCCTCCGGGGATGCCAATCAAGCGCCCGAAGGCCCGCTCTCTTTCATTGGCCAGATCGACTCCGGCAGGGTTTTGGAAGTACTCGCCGAAGAACACCCACAAACGATAGCGGTTGTGCTGGCAAACGTTACGCCTCAATTCGCCGCTAGTCTCTTGGCGGGTTTGCCTTCGCATCTGCAAAGCGAAACCATGGTCCGCATTGGTAGGACCGACCAGATTCCAACTGAGATGGTCGAGGCAGTCGCCGCGAGTTTGCGTTCGAAACTCGAACATCCTGAACGACCGTCGAGTCATGGCGCTCGTCGTCTCCACGATATTCTCTCCGTTCTGGGAGACCAGCCTGGATCGCCAAACCCACCCGATCTGGCAGAGAGTGTTCCAAGCCACTTTCAGCCGAACACGAATGGTTCGATCCAGGATCGTTTCGATGCTGCCATGGCTTTGGTCCGGGAACAAAAAGATGATTCGACCGGAAGAGCCGCCCCACCAAAAACGAAACACCAAGCCGACCAGGCAAATCGTCTCAAGATCCATCGAGACGACAATCAGGACGCCGAGCAAGCCGTTCCGAAGAATCAACCGCTTGCTTCCATCCCAACTTCAACGGACACGATCCATCAACAATTGACGAATGCTGATCCTTCGGTGCTCTGCCAGGCGCTGGGTCAAGTCTCCACCGAGCAAGCGATCCTCGCCTTATGTGGACTACCATCAAAAGTGGCCGATGCTGTGATGGCATGTCTACCGTCGCCAGCTCGCAAACAGGTTCAGCAACATCTTCAACAACTTCCCGCAGTCGATCTCTCTGACATTGACCGTGCCAAAGAAGTTGTTTGGAAGATCTGGAAACAGAGCATCCACGAATCATCTTCTGCGAGGGCGGCATAACCATGGCAGTCGTTTTAAAGAACGAAAACTCGACCGCTGAGATGAATCGTGGGCATCGTGAGAACACGGGTCTGGCAGGTTTTAACTTGCAAGATCTTGCCGACGCCGGTCGTGAAAAGCTCGTCAGCACACAAGAACAAACTCGGGCGATGATCGCCGCGGCTGAGAATGAAGCCGCCAAGATCAAAGAATCTGCAGATCGCCGCGGCTTTGAGGAAGGCTTGGCAAAGGGCCGCGAGCAAGCCGCCAAGGAGTATCAAGCGGATGTGCAAAAAGCGGTCGCCGAGGGACTGGATAGTCTGCAAAAACTCACCAACGAACAGCAGGCCATCTACGAAGATTGGATGCGTCAGTACTCGGATTGTCTTTCCGGCATGATTCACGCCGCATGCGAGAAGCTATTGGGCAATCATCTACAACATGATCCCCTCTTGATCGCCCGTTGGGTTTCCGAAACGCTGGACCAAACCCGTTCAGCAACCCAACTAACAATCGCCGTTCACCCTGAAACGCTCACCACACTCGGTCAAACACTCGATGAGCTTGCCTGTCGACCGGATCTTCCGGAAGACACAAAAGTCGAAGCTGACGAAAGATTGCCACCTGGCGAGATTGAGATTCGACAGCCCGGCGGACGCATCTCCGCTGGATTACGTGCTCGCTTGGATCGTCTAAAGGAGCTCTGGTCATTGCCGACTGACCTGCCATCGGATCGAGGGCGAGACGATGCTTAGTTGCCCGGATCTTCCAAATGTCGCTGATCGCGTAAACCACTTGCAACGCAACTCAATGACACTCACTCACGGACGCGTCGCCTCCGTGATGGGCGACACCATTCAGATCGAGGGAATGTCTGTGCCTCTTGGCTCGGTATTGCTGATCGGCGAAGAAAACTCGATCACTCACCCCACTTCGCTAGGTCGCGTGATCGGGTTTGAGGGGACCCGCCCGGTAGTGGCTCCAATGAAACCGCTCCACTCGGTTTCCGTTGGAACTCCGGTGCGTTTGATTGACCATGACCTTCGAATTGGCGTTGGCGATGGCTTGCTTGGTCGGGTGATCGACGCGTATGGTTCTCCGATTGATGGATTGCCAGAATCAGAATCGCTGACCAAGGTTCCTTTGCAAACTGACGGCGTTTCTTCCTTGAATCGCCCCCCTATTCGTGATCGATTCGATACCGGTGTAAAAGTCATTGACACGATGCTGACCTGTGGCCAAGGCCAAAGGCTAGGCATCTTTGCCGGCAGCGGTGTTGGCAAGAGTACACTACTTGGCATGCTGGCGCGAAACTGTGCGGCCGACGTCATCGTCGTGGGAATGGTGGGCGAGCGAGGACGAGAGGTCCAAGAGTTTTTGGAACGAACGATCGACGAGTCGACACGCGCCAAAACGATCACTGTCGTTGCGACAAGCGATGAATCCGCCGCCGCGAGAGTAACCGCTCCTTCAACCGCGACACGTGTCGCCGAGTACTATCGAGACCGGGGAAAGAGTGTTCTTTTGCTAGTTGACTCAGTCACTCGATTCGCGATGGCACAACGCGAACTCGGTTTAGCCGCGGGTGAACCGCCCACCACGCGAGGCTATCCACCGAGTGTGTTCAGTCAACTACCGCGTCTGGTTGAGCGTGCCGGCACGACCCAGAACGGCTCAATCACGGCTTTTTACACCGTGCTTGTCGATGGTGACGATCCCAACGAACCGATCGCCGATGCGCTGCGAGGACTTCTCGACGGACACATCATGCTCTCTCGTAAAATCGCATCGACGGGCCAATACCCCCCCATCGATGTGCCCCAGAGTCTTAGCCGTCTGCAGCCGCATCTGATCACCAAACCTCAACAAGTCGTTTGCATCGACGTCCGACGTTTGATGGCGGACTATCGAGACAACGAAGATCTGATACGTATCGGAGCCTATCGGATGGGCTCCGATCCACGCGTTGATTCGGCTATCACAGCTGAACCTGGATTGCGAACACTATTCGCGCAGTCCATGGACGAGAAAGTCAATCGAACTCAAGCGGAGGGACGTTTGGCGGAGGTCGTCGCCACATCTCGAGTCGCACCAAATCCAAACGCGAATCCAGCACCGACCCCAACAAACGATAATCCCGCATGACCTTTCGTTTCGCTAGCATCCAAAGACTGCATGAGCACCGCCGAGACGAGGTTGGTCGAGAGGTGAGTCAAGCGTTTGAAGCCGTTGCAAAGATCGATGAGCGTATCGATGAAGTTCGAACGCAACTTGAAGCCGCAAAACGGCAGCAACATAGCATCTCTGTCGACCGCGTCGATTCCCAACTCGCCGCCGGAAGATACCAGCTACAACTCAAGGGCGACCTGCAACAACTATTCCAAACTCGTGACCAACTTCAAGTCGAAGCACAGAAGCGAGTCGATCGGCTTCGAGAGGCTCAGGCGGAGGTTCAGAAGTTCGAACACTTGCAGTCGATTGCGGCAGAGAAAGCACTCGCCGATCAAAATCAACGAATGCAAACTGAAATTGATGAGTTCAATAGTCGTTGGAACCGAAGGACATCGACATGATTCGTAAGTTACTTACTCTGGCAACAGCCTTCTGCATCGCCACGATTCTGACCCAGGTGACCATCGGTGGTTACCTTCTCATCAATGGGCGATTGGGCGGCGACACCATGACAAAGATGCTTGCATTAGCCAATGGAATTGATATCTCCGGTGAGCGATTGCAATTCATCATGAAACAGAACGAAGATCGCGAGCTGCCGGATTTCAATGACGTGCTACGCGCTAGAACTATGGCAGCATACGACATGGAGTTGCTTTTAAGTGCTCAACAAAGGCTACGAACCGAGATGTCTGAATCGCTGGTTCGACTGCAGGAAGACCAAGAACGTTTCGACGATCGAGTCGAAACGTTCCAGAACGAGCTTGAGCAAATACGCCAGGGCGTTGAAGATGAAGGCCTTGAGAAACTCAAACGTACTCTGAATGATCTTGAACCCGCTGCCGCCAAAGAACAGCTTCTCATGATGTTTGATGATGGCAAAAAGCGTGAAGTTGTAATAATTATTGATGGAATGCAGTCAGAAAAACGAAGAGATATATTGGCAGAGTTTACCGGTGCTGACGATCCGGCAAAGCTTGCCGAGATCTTGAAACTCATTGAGGAAGGTGGCGCCGCTGGTTCGCTTGTCGAAGGAGCAACGCCCGAATCCTGAGTGGTTTAAATTGACTTGTCCAGTTCCCAAAGGACTGGATTGAACAAGGCTAGTTTCTGGGGGGAAACACACCTTGACTATCACACATAGCGTTTCTTCGGTTGGCGATCGTTCATCCACGATCACTAGCTTCACTTCTCCTTTTGCGTCAATCGATGGCGCTGGATTCGCAGATCTATTGGCGGCCGTGACGCCACCCACGAATCCCATTGGTCAAGCGGAGATTAGTACTCGTGAAACACCCGAATCTTACAGGGTATCGAGTGAAAGCACTTCCGAAGAAAGGAAGGCCGAAGAATCTTCTGAGATAGGGCCGGATCGAGCTGATCAAGCCGATCACGATGAGCCACTGCAAGCTGAGGAGGAAAATCAAGATCCTCAGTTGGAAGCGGTATTCAGTCTCGATGTGGAAGCGACTCTCAAACCCGAAAGTAAGGTTGACGCCGGCATTGAGACGATTGCTCAGCAACAGGCCGAAACGGCTGTCGTTGAAGCTGAATCAACCGTTGAGACGGACGGCACTGAAGCAGAGATCACGATTGCAGACGCCTCGCTTATTGAACAAGGCACGAATCTTGACGGTTTAACGTCTCTCGACGGGGCAAGTGAGAATTCCACTCAGGCTTCCAGTGCCATTGCCGCTTCATCAAAGTCAGAGAATCGGAAGTCAACCAATCACTTTGAGTTGAAAACCGGACCATCATCACAGTCCCTGGCGACTTCCGAAGCGGAGTCCGTCGAAACACTCGAGACAAACGCAAATCTTGGCGTTCCTACGACGGAAGATGAAGTCATCGCGGAGGGTGACATCTATGAAGAGGATGGTCGCGGAGAAGAGAAAGCTGATGCGAAATCGGGCGATGGTCAACGAGTGCCAAGTCTTGAGAGCTATCTAAGACGAAACTCTGACCCATCGCTGGGTACTGATGGCAATGAACCGAATGTGAGTGCGTCGAAACCAGATGCAGGAGCTCCTGCCGAAATAATCGAGGCGGCAGCCAACGATTATCCGCAAGATCAAGCCAAACCAAGTTCAAAGGCTGAAATCAGCCAATCCTCTCTGGCAAGCGCGACTGGACTGGCAAAGTCATCAGCATCGAGTCGCGTTGGCTCTGAGGGGGCGGCGAAAGATCCTTCGGTTGGGTCGCTCAACGGCCCCTCAAGCCCAACCAACACAGCCAAGCCAGAGAACGCAAAGGGCGCTCAAGATGCTGGCCAATCTTCATTGAGTCAGATCAAGCTGATCCAACGCGTCAGCCGCGCGTTCCAGCACCTCGGCCCTGACGGCGGCAACATACGGCTTCGTCTAGCACCGGCTGAACTGGGCACTGTGCGTATCGAGATGGCGGTTTCACAGAATCGTATTGAAGCTCGCGTGGTCGCCGAAACCGAAGCAGCCGAAAGCTTGCTTCGAGAGCATCTTGGTACTCTAAGAAGTCGCCTGGAGTCGCAGGGTATGACAATTGAGAAACTGGGCGCCATGCCAGGTTACTCCTTAGGGATCCAAAGCTCGAATTTCGACACGTCTGCGAAGTCGTCAGAGACTTCATATCTGGACTTCAAGAAGCGCCATATCGGGCCGGTTTGCTGCGCCTTGGGGACCACTTTGACAATGGCGAGGTCGGGCGGCGCGGC
>JBCCKZ010000274.1:0-7236 GCA_039027135.1 Planctomycetota bacterium | reverse complement strand
TTCCATCCCTTTCGATTCGACAACTAAAACGGGCTCGCGTATCACATTCGCGAAATTCAATGCTACCTGAACGTACAGGCGAACCGTCTTCAAATCTAGCGATGCCCGATAATGGATAATTAGGTTGGCTGCATCCGACCAAGAATACCAACGCAAACAGGCTCAAACACCTGAGACATCGCCCAAGTTTCACTCTGCTCATCTCACCAATTCAATGACACGTGAGTCGCCCCGGTTGGCAAGCGAGCCCAATAGCTGCGTATCGGTTTCCGAATTCATGAACCGCGTGCTTCCATCGACCATCGCAAAGTGAGTGCCACCTGGATGCCAACTACCAAACGAAAACATGTCAGCGATCACATCTCGCGGACCGCGAGCCAGTCTCATGCCTGGGCCAGCCAGTCGACATGATGCAGGCAAGTGGTCGCCGTCGTACGCAGGCGAGTCAATCGGAAACTGGCGAAGCTCAGCGAGCGGAACGTGCTTTTCGCCGAAAAGGAAAGTGTGAGACGTGCCATCTAAGACCGCAGCCATTTTTATGCGATCTTTAGGGGCGATCGCCTGGCCATCTCGGCATACCGGACGAACGCTGATAATGACGCCCGTTCCATTGCCCCCGAAATAGAAATCAGTTGGCTCGCCGGTAGCTCCCGGGCTCAGATCGCCATGATTACCTGCATAGTCGCAAAGAGCGCCCATGACCGATAAATCGACATCAACAGCTCGCGGCGGCAAAGGGCATCCACAGGGCAAACGACCTCCCCCGCCCGATACAGATGTTCTTAATTCTCGATTGGCAATCGGCATCGTTCCGCTTCGGCGGGACGGGCAGAGAAAGATATCGGGAACAACAGTTCGCACGTCCTCATCATGTTCATGCCAAGGCTTGCTCATGTCCCACTCTTTGCTTAGCCCATCCTGTTCAATAAATGGAAAGACGCGAGCAAGCCAAGTCGGAGTTTCAAGCCCACAGCGATCTCGTGCAGGCGCGTCAGGCCTCGACTCATACCTCGCAGCGGGGAAACACTTGAATGCGTTGTGGTGCATTTGAGTTGCCAGGGCCAACTGCCGAACTCGGTTGGAACAATCCGTGCGCCGAGCAGCCTCTCGTGCCGCTTGAACAGCCGGCAGCATTAGCGAGACGAGGATCCCCACAACCGAGATCACAACAAGCAGCTCGATCAGCGTAAATCCTTGCTGATTTCGATGCCTCAACTGCAACATTTGAATGCCCTTTTCCTGCGATGCCCAAGCATCTAATCGACGCCTCTGCGGCTTTATTGGCAGAATAATCCACCGACGAGGCATGTCAGTGTAGTCTAAATCGCTGGGCCCGGCGTTGAGGAGACCTGCAGAGGACTCCAAGTTCCCGAGGGCTGAACTACTTCGCGGCAGCCAGGCCTGCGACCTGCTGCTCGACGGCATAGTGGGCTCGTTCGAGCTTCTCTTCCAAAGCCAGATTCGCTTTGTACAGGCGAGCCATTTCGCTCCTCATTTCGTTCACGATCCCAGTAAGCTCTTCAACGTGCTGGTTTATTGCCGCTGACTCCTTTTGGTGCTGGGCGAGATCAGCCTCCAAGCGAACCTGTGCGTCACGCAATTCAACCGACCGAGCGTCATTGGCGGTCTTGGTCGCGTCAAGCAAAACCTTCTCCTTCTGCAAGCTGTTGAAATCCGTATCCAACTGGGTCAGCCGCAATCGAATCCGGCGGAGGATGTAGCGGTAATCGTTCAGTGGCCGCAAATAGTACTCACCGACCAATTTGGCGGCTTCGTCTTCTTCGATGATCTTTTTGGAAGCTTCGCCCGATTTGACGAGGATCTGTTCGCCTTTGCTGAATTTGACTCGTCCATCATCGCCGGCTTGCAATCGGGCATCGACCGCCCGACCGTTCTGGTCAAAAAAACCACCGTCGAGAGCACCACGCTGGTCAGGACTGTCGACGTCGATCGCGTAGTTTTTGGTGAACTCAACCAATGTCCAACGAGCCAGCGGAGGATCTCCCTGTTGTTGGCGTCGACCATCTTCGAGATAGCTCTGCAGAACTTCCTCGGGGACGTTATCGCCAAGGAGCTCGCGAACTTTCTCTTCGTCGACTCGTCCCAGCACATTGTCTTCACTCTGACCGCTTCCCTCGGCGAGAAAGACCTGATGACCGTCCAGCGGCAGAAGCTCATAAAGCGACCACTGAACGGCTTCACCACTTTCAATGGCGGCAATCTGATCGGGTTCCTGGGTTGTGGTGGGCGCGATGGTCACTTGAGTAGGACTGGTGCCCGTGACGGAGTATTCCCCAAGATATTTTCCTGGAATAGCGATGCCGGTCTGGGGGTCGAGAGCCTCCGCGAATCCGTAAACCGTCAAGCCCTCGGGTATCAGAGGAAGTTGTCCAGCCGCTTCTCCGTCTTCGCCGGCTGGGGCCTCGATCGGAACATAGTCTGGCGGTGCACTGAGAGTAATGGACTTGGGGGTTCCGCCTGCGTTTTGCAAATTGCGCCAAGCACGACCGGCTTCTAACGTCAAGCCAGATACTTGTGTCGCCAGGGCATCCACGCCAATTGTGGTACCATCGCCATACTTCAATTCGCGGTATTCTCGGTCAACTTGGTTAGCTTGCTTTTCCAAGTCATTCTTGATTTTATGCCACGCCTGACGGCTTTTGAGGACTCCCGCGGTCGGGAACATGATCGTCATCACAAGGATCATCGTGATCACCAACGGCAAAATTTGATACCACCGCCAGTTCGTTGCCGCCTTGAATACAAAGAATCCAAAGGCAAACAACGCGACGACCAAGATGCCGAGGATCGCGAAATTCATGTGGAGGTGCCGTCAAAAGCCGAGAAAAGAACCGTCTGCCTAGGCTAATCAAGCGACCAAGGAGGGGCAAACCGTCGTCAGATAGTAAGTTGGGCAAATTAAGCCGTCAAGAATTTCCAGTGAGCTCCGGATGAGCTCACTGGCCCAGGTTGCGGCTAGGACCGGCAAACTCGACGCAAGCGGACCAACCGCCCTCTAAATGTGGTCGTTCTGTAGGACTTGGAACGAGGGCATCGAATCCAGGGGTACGGCTTGTCGAATCGAAAGTGTCGTTTGTCGCCATTTTCCGTGTTTTCCGTTCCAGGCCAAACCACCCGAATGATAGGTCGAGAGCCCCTGTTCGCAGCACGCCGAGGACTCGTTCCAAGCACCTCCCCGAATCCGAGGCTGAGCTTTGGTCGCTTCCAACTGACCATCATCCTGGCAGCGATGTCGGTATTCGCCGGATGTCATCGGCAGTACTACCGAAAACAGGCCGACTCTGAAGCCCAGGCCCTGATGGCACAAAAGGCCGCGTGCGTTGCCAGGCCATCGAATGCGGATCTCTCGATCCAGGTCGACCGGCGGAGCCGGATGTACAACCCGTTCGACCTCGATTTTCAGCCGATGCCGCTCGATGACCCGGCTTCGTATCGATACATGCAGTGCGTCGACAACCGCCGTGGCTATCCGCTCTGGGAGGCCGCCGGTTTCACCAATACGGTCGAAAGCCCCGACTGGTACCAGTTCCTGCCCATCGACGACGACGGCGTGATGGTTCTTAACCTAGAGAACTCCGTCCAGATCGCGTTATTACACTCGCCCGAGTATCAACGGCAAGTCGAGCAGTTGTATCTCTCCGCACTCGACGTGAGCACACAAAGGTTTGCCTTTGACACCCAGCTATTCAGCAATCAAGGGCTTACCTTTCAGAATACCGACAACGAGTTTGGTCAGGTCAATACTTCCAACTCAAATCTCGGACTTGATAGCAATACGATTGAACTCAATCGCCGGTTTGCCACGGGGGGCAATCTCATCGTCGGGTTGGCGAATGAAATTGTATGGAACTTTGGAGGTTTTAATGGCAACACCATCTCATCGAATGCTTTCTTCTCATTCACTCAACCTCTCTTGCGCGGAGGCGGCCGGGCCATCGCACTCGAAGGTCTAACGCAAGCCGAAAGAAACCTATTGGCAGACGTTCGTTCTTTCGAACGATTTAGAAGATCCTTCTTCTTAAACATCACCATCGGTCGCAATCTAGAGGGCCAAATCGCCGGCAACCCATTCTCCGTTTCGGGTACGGGATTCAATGTTTCGACAAGCGGACTGGGAAACACTGGGGGTTACCTTGGTCTTCTGCAAACACAAATCAATATTCGCAACCTTGAAGAGAATATCTCTCGGCAAACCGAGAATGTTCTTGTTCTTCAAGAGTCATTGCTCGAAGCGCTGACAACGATTCCAGACAATCCGGATCGAATCCCAGGCATCGTGCGACAACGATTGTTGGTTGAGCAAGCCAAGGAAGGCCTCGTTTCATCACAGCTTAACCTCGTCAACAGCCAAGCAAGCTACCAACGTGACGTTGATGACTTTCTCATTAGCCTTGGACTGCCGCCGTACGTTTGTGCACGAATCGAAGATGACTTCCTGAAACGTTTTGAGCTGATCAATCCACAGCTACTAGCAAGGCGTGAAGACCTCTCCACCCTACGAACAGAAACTGGCGAGATCAACGTTTCCATGCTCGAGAACGTCAAGTTCATCAGTGATGAAACAGGTACGCTCCCGGTCGCGATACTACCTTGGGACGGCAAGCTTGGCGAAAAGCTAGTCACATTGAAAGAAACACTCAGACCGCTCTCTGACCTGACGTTCGAAATTGTTGAAAGTGATCTCGAGATCGTCGCATCCGATATCGATCAATTTGAAGAGGTCCTGCCCAAACGACGACTTCAAGCCGAACAGCTTCGGAAAGTCTACGAAACGAATCCGGATACGATCTGTAGCTTGCTGGGAGTCAAAAGTGTTGATTCATCACTATTCGATATCACTGAACTCGAGACGCTCTCTGACGAACTTCGCGGAACGCTTGAAGAGGTCTCAAAACGCTTAAAAGGCTACACCGACGATGCCGTCAAACTGAATGAGCGGCTGGCAGAATTCCTTGAAGCTGACCACTCCAGTCTTACCGAGCAAGAGATTGCAGCGGTCGTGCGAAGCGAGCTGATCCTCGAATCTCAACAGCTGCTTTCGAATGTCGGTGATGATGTACTTGCCTTGCAATTGATTCAGGCACGAGCACGAACTGAATCGGTTGTGCTGCCTGATGTCAAAATCGATGCGGAGACGGCATTCCACATCGCTCGTCGCAACCGACGTGACTACGCCAACGCGAAGGCAGTTGTCGTTGATGTTTGGCGAAACATTGAAGTGACGGCCAACGCGCTGGAGTCGGGATTAGGCCTCACCACGTCGGGTTCCCTCGTCTCGACGGACAGCAATCTCAATCCTTTCCAGAATCGAGTAGGCGAAATGAGCGTTGGGCTTCAATGGGACTCACCATTGACGCGACTCATTGAACGCAACGATTACCGAGCCCAGTTGATTGCGTTTGACCGAGTGAAGCGTGACTTCTATCGATTCGAAGATTCTCTTTGGAGATTGCTTCGAGATGAAGTACGTCAATTGGAGGCCAATCGTTTGACCTTTGAAATGAGTCGGCAAAGCATACGTATCGCGGCCGCACAGGTTGGCTTGAACGCCGACATTCGCGCCGACGAAGTGGTGCGAGGCTTGGGTGCGGGTGCGACGGCCGCACGTGATGCGATCAATGCACTTGCTGCCTTGCTCAACGCACAAAATAACCTGCTCGATATCTTCGTCAGTTACGAAACTCTACGTCGGAGTCTTGATCTCGATTTGGGAACGATGCAACTCACTCCGGATGGAGCTTGGCTCGATCCCGGTGAAATCGATGCCGAATTACTAATGGGGCTACCGGGGACTGTTGATGGTGCTCCGACCAAATGTGAGTGCGGCGATTGCGGCCTCTGCTACGACCCGCCGCCAAGGTCGCCCGACTACCATGTTCCAATGATCGAGTCCGATCAATTGCCATTGCGGTTTAGCGATGAAGGGCGCGGAACAAGTTCCATTGCGACTCAAGGTGTTGAATATGGGCTTCCGGGCGAGGTGCTTTTTGTGCCTGCGGCACAGCCTGACGAGGCCATGGAAATCCTTGGCCCCGAAGTTTCGATTGAAGCAATCGATGTAAAATAGTTGTCATTAACTTGCTGCTCAGGCCTCCAACTTAGACAACGAGCCCCAAGGAAAATCAACGTCGGTACAACGGCCACGTCTGCCCTTTCTTTCTCAACCAACTCGCTGTGACTACGGAGAGCCCTTACAAGCCACCAACGACTATCGAGGATCAATCCTCAAAGAATCAGCGACGAACGTTGTACCCAGGAGTTTGCTTGACAGTCTTATCTGTTCTCGCGCTCCTGCTCGACATGCTCGTCGGCTTCAGCACGCTAATTGACGCCCTCCGCTTGGCAGTATCTGGTCAGCTTTTGACTGGATTCGTCGTCTCTGCAATCACGGTCCTGGTGTTCATATTGCATCTCATTGTGCTCGCTGGCTGTCACGATCTGGTTCGAGGCAACTCCACACGATACTCGTACGCTGCCGCTATCATCGCGTGTATCCCCATCATCACACCGGGTGTGCTGGTTGGGATTCCTTTTGGCATATGGTCGCTCGTCGCGATCCGGGATCGGAATTGACAACCGAGGGCAGAGGAGATTGGGGCTTGTAGAAAGCGATGTCAAAAGGAACCACTAACACCGATGAGCGTTTGGTAGAAGGCGATGTCGACTCGCGCACACTGAAGCAGTCGCAGGAAAGCGAGTCCGGTGCGATCCGATCACAGGTGGACGATGAGCGTAACCCGTATCGAGCTCCCTCAGTGCCCAATGCGGAGCTTCTATCTCGATCGTCGTTTTTGATTGATGTTGCATTCGTGATCGTTCTCGTCCTTTCGGCGTTGCTGGGGCTATCAGCCGTGCATGGACTGCAAAACTATTTCAAACTGACGGCAGGGCTTTTTCCGATTAGGCCCATGCCCGCATACGCACTCGCTATCCCCGCTGTTACGGGTTTTTCAGCACTCGCGATGTTTTACTCCGCAATAAAACTCAAGCAGAGGAAGAAACGGACGGCGATGTTTGCTTTCGCTTTGGCGTTCATCTTAGGGACGGTTGTCAACCAAGTCTTGGCCTACCTACTGACCTCGGACTGACGACACACCGAGCCCGCCAAAGTAATTCTGGTTGACGCGGTTGAGTGCTATTCGCTAGCGGAATCTCTAAACGGCCTGTCGATTTAATGACATCCGTGAAATCAATGATCAGCCGCGGTGCGCTAGC
>JBCCKZ010000273.1:0-7240 GCA_039027135.1 Planctomycetota bacterium | reverse complement strand
GTGGTTATCCGAATTTTTCGATGGTGTATGGAACGCCAATATCGGCAGCAAGTTTCGTTGCTGCCTGGTGTGGATCAGTCAAAGAGTGTACGAGATGAAAGTATACCCAACCGTTAGTTCGCTTAACCCATGTCCAGTCGTGAGCGGTACTTCGATAGACATCATCTGTTAAACGAAGGGTGATCATGCAGCGAGTAGTCTGGGGAAGCCAGTGCGTGCTGATCTCAAGGATATCCTTCTTGTGAATCCTAGTGTTTTTCCACGGCGTATTCATGGAGCAAAATCGCACTTCCGGTCCGACGAGTTCAATGTACCGCGTAACAGTCACGCATGAATACGCGGAGAACAACAATACTGGCACGGCGAAGAGCCAGACAAAAATGGTGGCCACGAACGTATCACCCGCGTCAATATTTGCGTACCCGAACCAATTCGCGATCCAAGCGATTAGGAAGACCGAACTACAGGCTGTTGCAAAGATGTACGGAATTGGATTACGTCTAGCGATCACAATATTTGGAGCCAATTGATTTGCAGTGTGGCGAGTCTCTACTGGATAACGGGAGAGATGACCGGGTCACCAAATCGCATCATCCATCAACAAAGGGCTTTGTCGGCGGCTCCGTGTCAATCCTATGGTTCGCTTCGCCGCGCACCATGGTCACGAGCCCAGTATCGTAACGAACCTCATGATAGCACGGCGAGTTAGCATATGTGCAGTCTTGCAATCGACCGATGCCATCCAGAGCTGTTGCGTGTGAATCGAGTCGCCGCTCATTGGCACAGGTGGCAAGCGTTACGGAATCAATGATGCCACAAAGCAGAGGACGTCAACGAGTCTTTATGGCGACTGGCCGGTACTTGGTATCTCGGTAGTCTCTTTGAGCTCGGTGGCGAAACAAGTCACACACGCTTGATCAAGCGAACACCGAACATCATCGGGCACGGGGAGTGGACTGTCTCTTGCGAAAAACGCCGCAAGCCGTGCTCCCGTGCATGTCATTGTTCCCCGCACTCTTTGCATCGTCAATCAATCTTGATACCGCGCACCCAGGGAAACAACGCGAATCGGAGTGACACGAGCATCATAAATACGAGGGCAGTAGTGACAAAGCCGAATACAGTCGTGGAATTGCTGCGCGAAAGCGTTAAGTATGATCCCGTCCACAGCGGCCATGGTGCGCGATAGCGTCTACGGTAGATGCGTCGTGCGTCTTCAGGCAGACCAAGGTACCAGTTGGTCCAGTCAGTCAGGTGTGATTCAGGACGCCCAATCCGCCAACCGATGCTGAATCGAGGTACATCAGGGAAAGCACGCCATGGCGGAAGCAAATTGCCGTGTTCATCGCGCAGGTCAGCGGGAGGGGCGTTATCAATTGTCATGCATGACTTTGGCGGACAAGTGGATACGTTGAAGTCTGTCTGTCAGAGATTGTTACACATCACCGAGGACGCGCGAAAGATTTACCATCACCAAACCGCTTGGCTCGCGTCCTTCGGTACATGTGATGGTTCCCCGTGAGTGTGACACAAACGACGCTTCACGTCCAAATACATTTAGAGATCGAATACCGGTGTGAGTTGTAGTTTACCGTCAGTTCCGATTGAGGCGACGTTCACACGGCCACAAATCATAGCAACAGTCCCCGGTTCCGCATCTGCATTCTTCTCCAGCCACGATTCCGTGGTTGATTCAGATTGAGCTTCAATGTCAGAACGAGAATAGAATCGTTGTGCGACGTCCAAATGTCGAATTGAGGCAAGGTCTGTTGCAGCACGGCATGCGAGATGGACTGCCCACGCTTCGTCATCAGTCAGTTTACCGGATCCGAGCAGTTGTTCGATGATCGGTCCGAGTCGTTCAAGATCAGAAATATTGAAGTCTTTTGCAAACATTCGGCACCAGGTTCAAGCTCGAAACTGTCAGTCAGTGAACGACCGCCGTCACCAAGCGGCGAGATTAAGACTAGAGCACTTTTCAGTTTGGTATAGCGTCGCCGTGATTTGATCTGTTAGAACTGTGTCTATCAAGGAGGATCTGACATGAAAGCTTATTCACTCGACTTGCGCGTTCGAGTTCTTGCAGATAGCGATGAGGGAATGCCCACTTCGGCTGTCGCTGCGAAATACTCTGTTTCTCAATCGTGGGTCCGTCGCTTGAAACAGGTACGACGCGAAACCGGTGAGATTGAAGCCAAGCCACATAACGGTGGGCCAAAGCCAAAATTGCTTGATAAGCAAGACACATTGCTGCAACTGGTCAAAGAACAGCCCGATGCGACGCTCGAGCAGCTGCAACAGAAACTCGATGTCCCGGTCAGCCTGTCAACGATTTGGCGGGCCTTAAATCAAGCGGGATTCACTCTCAAAAAAAGTAGTGCATGCATCGGAGCAGGATCGGCCTGATGTCGCTGAGCGTCGGCAGGGCTGGCTTTTCTGGCGAGCTCACTTGGATCCTCGCAAACTTGTTTTTCTTGATGAAACGGCAGCGAACACGAAAATGGATCGGGTCTACGGACGAGCAATGCGTGGCCATCGTCTTGTTGACAAAGTGCCTCATGGTCATTGGAAGACAACGACATTTCTTGCGGGTTTAACACTCGATGGATTCATCGCTCCTCTGGTCGTTGACGGCCCGATGAATGGAGATGTGTTTCGCGCGTACGCCGAGCAACAGTTATCGCCGACACTACGCTCGGGTGATCTGGTGATTATGGACAACCTGGCGGCCCATAAGGTGGGAGGTGTCCGGGAGGCGATTGAATCAGCCGGAGCCAAGCTCGAGTACTTGCCTCCTTACAGCCCAGATTTCAATCCGATTGAACTCGCATTCTCAAAGCTCAAATCTCTATTGCGCTCAGCTGCTACGAGAACACTCAACGGCCTAGAGGAAAAGATCCGCCAAATCATTGACCAATTCACACGCCAAGAATGCACGAACTACTTCAGGCACTGCGGATACACGCTACGATGACCTGAAAAGTGCTCTAGCTTCCTTCTTCATCGCTACTGGACTTCACGGCATCGAATAGCGATTCATTCAGCTTAAGTTCCTTGGACTTACCATCCCACTGGAACGTCATCGACTTGCTATCGATTGAGGTGACTGTCCCCTCAACCGACCCGATGGCAATATTATCACCTGGCCGCAGCTTCAGTGTTTCGCCACGGGTTCGCACGTCGAGCCAAGCGTTCCAGTCTTCTCGGCCCCTCACAAGACCCGTCAAAACGGTTTGCTTTGCCTCATCAAACTTAGGAGGTGGTGGCGGTTCTGGAGTTGGAGGTGGAGGATCAGTGAGACGAATCGCAATGGTCTTCTCCATCTGTTGCGATGGGTAACCGGTGTCGATCGCACGAACGGTAAGCGAGATATCATCTTCGAGATCTCCATCAACCCTGATGACGCCGCGTTCTTCATCAAATCGAATTCCATCGATCTCGTCACTTACCCACTCATATCGAACTGAATCTCCCTCTGGATCTTCGAAAACCAAAGGAAAGACTTCAGACTTACCTTTGACGACCTTCAGGCTTGAATCTCCTCGGAAAATCGGAGGCCGGTTTGGTGGCGAGAACAGATTGCGATCAAGGATCTTCCTACGTGTCTCATCCGTATTCTCAATTGCCTGAAGACTCGAAACTTCACCCACCGAAGCAAGCATCTCCTCCGAGACACCTTTCATCGCCATCGCGTCCACACTGAGATCGAACTGAAAGGAACCATCGCGGTTTTTTCGCAAAGAGAAATCTCGAATTCGATGCAACTTTCCGTGCGAGTAAAACTCGTTGAGAAAATCCGGCCAAGATTCAACGTCACCCTTTGCCCCCACCCTGAAATTCAGCACGTTATACAAGTCGCCGATCGAGCGAGAACCTGAGGCATCGATCGAGGCATCTCTTAACCCCGCTTTTCGCACAGCATCAAGCAACCAAGCCTGATACTGGCCACGCGCGGTCTCCAAGCGGTCGGGCAATGAACGCTTTCGGTACTCACCGATTCGTCGATTGGCAAGCTCGCCTTGAAGACGCTGCTCTTGGATTCGAATCTCTGCATCGCTGAGACTCTGAATCTCGTTCTGTCTCTGACGTCTTGCATCGGTGAATTGATTCGCCGCCCACCAAAGTCCACCCCCGGCGACAGCGCCTCCAACGACAATCGATAAAATTCTTTCACGCGGTGTCATGAGGCCACCTCAGTGTTGCTAGAGGGTTCTTCCTCAACCTCTGCCTCGGCAGCGTTCTCCAGGGCTGCGGCTGGCTCATTCAGCTTCTTAAGTTGTTCGTATCGATTCAAATGGACGGTGTCAGCACCGACCTTAATATCAGCATTGAACTCCCAACGGTACTTTCCGCGATCCGGAACTTCCTTCGCTCCACCTGTGGTCACCTCATGCTGGTCATCCCGCAAAGCCTGCTCAAACTCATCGATCACTTCGGGACTAGTCGCCATGGCGACGATTCTGAGCACACCCCCGCCTGTCCTGGGATCAGCCTTGCCACCGAGTGAGCGCAGCTGCAACTGGTCGCTCGGCGGCGCCAACTGTGCGACGCGATCGATCTCACTCAACCAAGCGACTCCACCATCAAGGTAGGTATCGAAGTTACCCAATTGTGACACGCTCTCGTTGGCGAGACTAACTGCATCGGCCTGCGAATTATTGGCGTCCTTCATGGAAGCGATCTGATCATCCAGCGAACTAAGCTGGTTCCAAAGCCAACCTATCAATAACAAGATCGCCGCGGCGACGGCCGCTCCGATCAGGGCATAACTCTTTCGTCGATCTGGTGGAGGAGCTGGTGCCCTCGGATGCAGAAAGTCAATTTGAGAGGGAAGTGCAATTGCCCCGATCGCATGCGAATCGGCGAGTGGCGTTGATAGTGCGGAGACAAGAACAGCCAGTTCTTCGTCATCGGCAGTGACTCCGTTCGCGAGCCGCCCTTCGACTAACCTCGAAACTGAAATCAAGTCAACGCTTTGAACGCCGTCGCCAATGAGACTCTCGCGTAGAGCATCCTCATAGGCAACCAGCCCACCCCAAAGATCAACAGCGACATCGGTTGCACTGAGACGCTGAGTGAGCAAGCTTCGCTTGACTTCACCCGCTATCGACGAACAAAGCGTTTTGACACTCGCCTGCTCGCCAAGTTTGACGGGGATGGTCCGTACCACTGCCGGCCGGCCATCGCAGAGCAACAATAGCTCGCACGATTCGCCCACGGCGCCAATCATAAGTCTATTACCTGATGAGCTATCGTCTGGCAGGTAACTCGAAGCGAGCGTGCGCAGCCTCATGCCCGCAAGCTTCAGTCCAGCAGCCTCAATCGCTTTTTTGGTCTTTTGAATGGTTGTTGAGGGTATCGCGGCGACCATGATGGGCTTACCGGACTCTTCGTCGGTGCCACGCTGCGGGGCCGAGCTATCAAGGTAGTCAATTACAGCACCGGCGCTTCCGCCAACGCCCGTCATGGTCCGAGACGCTTGAAAGTTAACCAGTCCGGGCATTTCTTCGGCTGGCACGCTGGGCACATTCATCGGACGCAATTCGATCGGCTTACGATCAAGCAAGACAATCGCTTGCCCATCGGACAACCGATTTTCAGTGACGACCTGCTTCAGTGCTTCCAACAGAGACTGATCTTTGAGGGAGACTCGCCCCAGCGCGGCCAAGCTCTTCAGCCGATCGGACTGGAGCTGCCCTGCCGCATAACGTAGTTCATCGGAATCCCAATCAAGAATAACGCGAGTCATGCTGAGCAAATCAGAGTGGTGGAAATTGAACTTCGTTCTTCGCGTTGATCGAGGCTAAAACGAAAGAGAATCATCAAAGGGAGTTTAATTGCTCGGACCGACCGCAGCAGCCATCATTCGGTTTCCTAATACAGAACGATCGAAACCGCGTCCCAGATGAGAAAGATCTCGCAGGTAGACTACCCGAGGATTCACAGTCGTCGCATCCAGGATGACCTCACTCCGGTGGTTGATACCCGATTCATTCATAAATCCGATCACCTGCGCACGGTAAACGCTGCCACTGCCACAAAACAGTGGGACTAGAGTTCTCATCTCGCTGAGTGTTAAGTAACCCTCAGCTAGCGGCCATGTTCCGAACGACCTTATCGGATCAGTATTCGACGGGTCCCGATTCTCAAGAATGGCCGCTAACCCCTCCTCCGAAAGCGTGGGCATCGCCGAGAGAATCTCCAGCGGGCATTCATTGATGTTGACCCTACCTGGCATCACCGGCGAATCGCTGGTGGTGATGCTATCCATCAAATCAACCATGAAGACTTCCATCGCCAAAGGATCACTCACAAAGGGTGATTGGTATCTCACCTGACCGCGTCCAGTGGGCACGGTAACGGTCGTATCAAAGAGATCTAGGATTTGATCTAGCTCGACACCAGCACCGGCAGACAAATCCAATTGCTCAAAGACGTCGGCTGTCCAGATGCCTCCCTCGGATACATCGCCGCTGTTGCCTGCGTTTTGGTTCTGGGCACCGTCCTGGGCGAGGCCATCAGTACCGGTTAGCGATGCCGGAGGCTCCCCATACATTCGATAGGCAATGATAAAGCTCGCGTAGAGCTCCCCCAAATTTGTTTGCAAAAGCTCGTCATACAGTGTTTCTAGATCCTCTTGGTTTGCGTTGACACGCGGATCTCCGGCTCTAGTTTTGCTTGATTCCTGCGACCAAACGGTCATATAGGATGCCCAACCGAGAGCACCGGATGTCTCAATTGTGGACGCGGTTCGAACCTGCTCGTCGGCATCCATCACTCCATTTCGATTGGTATCCGCACCAAACAAAAGTGAGGGCGTCACACCTCGAACCAACAACAAATCTTCAACACTTCGTATCGGGCCGTTTGGGGGCGAGTAGGGCGTCGCCAACGCTTCATAGTAGTCCGCCTCTGCTCCGTAGGTACGAGGCTCGTCGTCTTCGTCAATCCAGTCCATGATCGACTGCGCGGTATCAATCGTCATCGAAGGGAGAGCCATCAGCAAAGTCTCTGCTAGCGTCTCTCCCGTCGGCTCCGCCAACACATCCACATCATCACCCGTGGTGAGAGCCGCTGCGGCCACCAACGTATTGTCACCCTCGAGTATCGGCAGGATGTTCAGATTCAAACGGGCTGATTCATCCTGCAAACCATATCGCAGCCCACCAAACCGACCGTCATCTTGCAATGATGGCCCTACGATTGTGAAGCTTGATGTGATCGTGTTCCCGACACCACC
>JBCCKZ010000272.1:0-7250 GCA_039027135.1 Planctomycetota bacterium | reverse complement strand
GCGGAATCAACATCCCAACCCGCGGCGTGAGAAGTTGTGCAAAAAGAATTCGCTGCAGTTTCGCGTGTTGCCTTTCCTCAACACATGCAAGAGTGCGAGCGAGTGAATCCCAGTGCTGCGGATCTCGCTCGCTCGTTTCTCGAGGCGGTGGAGAAATCATAAGCAAAAAGTAGCTCGACTCTCCGAGTCGAAAGTTTTGGGCTGACCAAGCCCAACGAAACGCTTTCTTCGCCTCGGAGAGGCGATCGACTCAAAGGTTCTTAGCCTTTTCGTACTCGTATCACGCGCAAGTCGTCAAACCTAACGGCGACGACGACGCATCGCAAATGGGACCAATAGTATCGCCAAGCTCCCGGCGGCTGGCTCGGGTACTGCCGAAACCTGGAAGCCGAGCGTGTAAGTATTTGTGTTCGTTCCTGTGTTTTGAAAAGCGAATGTATAGTCGCCCGAGGATACGGGATTGGGAAGTGAAAAGGCTGGTACACTTCCAAAGACACCAAGCCCTAAATCCGTCAGCAGGTTTTCACCAACCTCGCTCGAATCAACCAAGGTAAAACCAGATGCGACTGCTGGAAAAGAATTTCCATTGGTGGCAGTGTTGACCGTCAGCTCAGTCCCCTCTTGGACGCCAATGAATGCCTGGCCACCGCCCCCAAAGGCATCAAGTGTCAACGCGTCGATTTGCAATCCTGATGCGAGCGTCACGGTGAAAACATCGTAATCGCCGATTGCACCTCCTGGAGCGAAGGTGTCATCCTGGTCACTGTCGACAACCGAACCCGAGATCGAGAAGTCTCCACTGGTCACGATGGACAAGCCCGTCGGGGAACTAATGGCCCCGGAGAGGTCACCGTCAATCAGTTCGTCGTGCAAGGAGGTTTGAGCCGTGGCAGGCATCGCCACAAGCAGAGCCGCGATCCCTAGGAGAGCGTGTAATTTCATCGAAGCAAAAGAATCATAGATAGGAGATTTGCATTTCGTCTCGTGACGACTGTTCGCGAGACCTTCTCGCGTGAAATGTCCCTTTGCAGACGCTGCCCGCCAGTTTTCGATGCGGCTTTCTCGACTCAATACGAGAGTCAAGGAAAGCTGCTCAGTCGAATCCGAATATAAGGAAAACCCGCGTAGGTTGGTTCCAACGCGGGCTTCCCTCCTTACAACAAGTTGACAACACGATCGGCAAGTCCCTTCTCGCCGAGCACGATGTTCATGTTGCCAGCTGTTGCAATTTTCTCGAGCACTTCCAACTCACGCAAACGCATGAGCGTCGGGTTGTCTGCCAGAAGCTTCGCCGTATTTCCTTGGCTTCTCATTGCAGCCGTCTCCTCACGACGCGCGATCAGGTTCGCCTCGGCGGCCTTCTTGGCCTCGGTCACCTTGTTCATCAGTTCCCTCATGTCACCAGGCAAGATGACATCACGGATACCGACCGAACCGACCTCGATGCCAAACGTGGTGGCACGCTCGGCAACCAACTGCTCGAGTTCCGTGACCAGTTCGTCTTTGCCGGCCAAGAACGCATCGAGATCTCGTGAACCAATGACACTACGCAGAGCCAACTGGGTCTCGCGATACAGTGACTGCCGAACGTCGGTTGAAACGCTGACGGCACGACGAGCATCCTTGATTTGGTAGGTGATGATCGCGTTGAGCCGCAGAGTCACCTTATCGGCCGTCATGATCTCTTGACCACTGACATCGACTTGATTCTCCCGAGTATCAACCTCGACGACACGCGCGTTAGCGGCATCCCGCCAAAAGGCGTACAAACCCGGCGACAACTCTCCAGCGAATCGGCCATCCAAAAACAGGACACCGACGTGATCACGATCAACTCGGCAAACATCGAGAAATCGATTGGCGTCGATGACGCTGGTGATTGCCGATAAGTCCTTGTGATCAAGCCGGACGTTTTCCGTACCGATGATTTCGACACGGACGTCGCGGAAGCCGAGCCAGTAAACGTAGAGACCTGGTCCCAAGATACGACTGAATCGTCCATCAATCCAAATGAGGGCTCGCTGATGATCCTTCAGGTCGATCGCTTCGGCCTTGCCGGCTAACGCACCCGAGTTGACGATCACATCAAGCTGGTCGTCTTCAAGCCACGGATCGCGGCGACTGACGACTCGGACTTCGTTTTTTCCGAATCTTGTGAAGACAAAGCGCTTTCCAGGATCGACCAATTGAACGAACTCGCCGTTTCGAAACTTCAGACCGTACTCAAAACTTCGAATGTTGATCTTTTTGAACATTGGAATTTCACTCCTACTATTTCTTGTATGCCATGAGGCCTTGAGGCAAACGATTGTTCGCTTGAATCACACGGACTCGACGCGGAAGCATGACTTGGTCCATCCAAGTTGAGCTGTGTCTGCCGAATCCGACCTGTCGAGCAAGCTCATCCGTGACGGACCTGCTGGCTCAATGGAAGGTTTCGGTTTTTACTGCTCGTGTTCGATGGCCCATCCCGCATGCTTGCAAGGCGTCGGCCAGTGCTGTTCAAACAGCCCTTGAAGCGACTGCTTCTTGAGCCGCGTTAACAGACTCTGCGATACAACCGAATGCCCGCCAGCTTCTTGGCGAACGCGGTTGCGCTCTTACTGTTGGTTTACCGCCAACCGTTGCGTGACGGGATTCGAACCCGTGACCGTCAGGTTGATAGCCTGATGCTCTTTCCGCTGAGCTACTTCGACCCGTGTTCGTTTAAAACCCGTTACATGGAACATGACAGCCCAATCGCAGATACGAGAACTACCATGCCACCGGAACCTCACTGGCCGATCGCACGTTCAATGACAGTGAATCGCTTGGATGGTTCGTTGATATTCAAAAGAATATCAACGTTATCGAGCGAGTATTGGTGGCTTCCAGCCGCCTTTGTGCGAGCTTTCCGGTGTCAGCTAAAAGCCTATTCGATGGCCTCCTCCGCAACGCGTGAGTGTCCGGTTTAGGCTGGAGCCGCGGCCTAGCGTCCCCACGGCTTATGCGTTTTCGACTACCTGCAAGCTACTGCCATAGAACCTTCGGCGGCTGGAAGCCACCACTACGGATACCCAGAGGAGCGTCAGGACTGAAACTTAGGGTAGCGAAACTCGCCAACTGCATGTCGCTTTAATGACATCCGTGAAATCAATGATCAGCCGCGGTGCGCTAGCACCCGGTTACGGTTTGGAACCGGACGCTATCGCGTTGCGGCTTATTAAATCGACAGGCCGCCAAGAGCTTCGGCGTTTGACTCGGGGTAGCGAAAATCGCCAAAAGTTTCGGCGTTTGATGCCAAAGCGAGTCATGATCACCGAGAGCCTTCGCAGCTTCCGCTACACCCAAACTCTAGAATCAAAGTTGGACAAAACGCTTGCCTATGAATGAACTACGGAAACTGCGATTCGAGGACTTGGGTGAAGCCGTTTGGGAAGCCAGATCGCTGCTCGAGAGCGGCTATACCCGACAAGGCCAGTGGTCGTTGGGGCAAATCTGCCAGCACTTAGTGTTGGTGCAGGATCCAAGCATAGATGGCTACCCAAGTTGGATGTCGCTCTTCGCACCGCTTCGTCCATTGATGCGTCGATGGCTTTTGCCAAAGCTGTTAGCGGACAACTCACCTCCTGGGATCAGGACATCGAGTACGTTCATGCCAGCGCAGAATGCTGAGGATGCGTTGGAAGTGACTCGCTTTGAACAAAGCGTAAAACGTCTCAAAGCCAGATCAGAACCATTTTTCGCCCAACCGGCATTTGGTAAACTCTCGAACACAAGAATCCTGCAGATACATTCAGCCCATGCAGCACACCATCTGCGTTTTTTGGAACCTTAGCTCCCGCTGACTCTTTGCCTGCGTTCCCTGGGGCAAGCCTCCAACCTCTAGCAAACGGCAAGCTTCCATGACAGACTCCATCGAAGTCAGCCATTGGATTGAAAGGGTAAAGGAGGGCGATTCGAACGCGGCACAGCAGCTTTGGCACCATTACTTTGACCGTTTGATTCGAGCGGTTAGAGCTCGCTTGATGGGACAAAACCGAGCCATATCTGACGAAGAGGATATCGTTCTGAGCGTCTTTGAGAGCTTTTATCAGGCCGCTGACCAAGGGCGTTTCCCAGACCTTGCAGATCGCAACGACCTTTGGCATCTGTTGCTTCGCATGTCGAGTCGAAAGGTCATCGACAAAAGGCGACGCGACGCCCGTCAACGTCGTGGTGGTGGCGAGGTGATTCATTCCATCGAGATGGACCTTGGCGATGAGCAGCAGTCCATCGAAATCATTGACGACGAACCGTCACCTGAAATGGTTGTCATCATGCAGGAGTCGGTCGAGCAGTTTTTCTCGCACCTTGGTGTCGGGGAACTTCGCGATTTGGCGGGTGCGAAGTTAGAGGGTTATTCAAACTCGGAACTGGCAACGCGGTTTGGGTGCTCGGAGCGGACGATTGAAAGACGTTTGCACCTGATTCGAGAGAAATGCCAACAGGAAATGTTCGCATCTGATGACGATTCGACAGAAAACACTACCGATTAGCGTTCTTGAGCAAATTGATGATTGCTGCGCTGATTTTGAAAAGGCCTGGCAGTCGGGGCATCCCCCTGCCATCGAATCGGTCGCGTTGGATACATTTGGCGAAGAAGCAAAAGCGGTCCTGCTTGCTGAGCTGATTGTTCTGGAGGCGGACTATCGAAAGAGGCGTGGTGAATCGCCAAGCCAGGAAGAGTATCTCAAGCGGTTTCCTGAGCAGAGGGAGATCGTCCATGAAGTCTTTGCCGAGGCTGCTCCCAAGACCGGCCCTGTCTCCGCTCCCACGCTCAGTCGGGTGTCAGAGCTTTTTCCCAGCTTGCAAATCCTCGAGCTGCTTGGCGCCGGCGGAATGGGGGCAGTGTACAAAGCGAAACAACCTGGGCTCGATCGCACAGTCGCGCTTAAAATTCTGCCAGATTCTTTCGCTCAGGATCCCAAGTTTTCATTGAGGTTCACTCGTGAGGCAAGAACGCTTGCCAAATTGAACCACACCAACATTGTTTCGGTGTATGAGTTTGGTCAGGTTGATGAGACCTTCTTCTTTTTGATGGAATACGTTGATGGGCCCACGTTACGTCAGGTCGTTCGGTCCGGAGATCTCAAGTCGGAGGAAGCGCTTAAGATCGTTCCTCATCTTTGTGATGCGTTGCAGTACGCCCACGATAACGGAGTCATTCATCGAGATATCAAACCTGAGAATATCTTGCTGACCAAAGACGGAACGGTGAAGATCGTCGATTTTGGGCTCTCGCGAATCCTCGGCTCCGGTGACGAAGCATCAAGGCAGGAAGATCGATTGACGGCAACCCATCAAGTCATGGGCACGCCACGATACATGGCACCGGAACAATTTGAGGGGACGCACAAGGTTGACCATCGGGCAGACATCTATTCATTGGGGGTCGTGTTTTACGAGCTATTAACGGGTGAGTTGCCGATCGGACGTTTTGCAACACCGTCAGAGAAAGTCTCGATCGATGTTCGTCTTGATGAGGTTGTCCTACGGACACTCGAGAAAGAGCCGCGAATGCGTTACCAAGCCGCATCGCAAATCAAATCCGATTTAAAGTTGATTTCGGACTCAAAGGATTCTTTGGTGGCGGCTACCGAGCCGAACGTGAAAGGGTTCAGTTCAGCAACAAACGAATTCCGCTCGACTCCGATTGAACAGCAAGAGGCTGCGGCCAGGCTGCTGCTAAGTCGGCGTGAATTAATGGGACGGGTGAAACGTTGCCTGCGTCCCATGTTCCGCTGGCAAATCATTCAGATTCTGGTTGGAGTCTCTTTAATTGGCTTGGGGGCATTCTGTTGGACTCAGAACTTCTCTGTACCGCATCGACTTGCATCCGGAATCATCGTGCACTTGTATGGAATCTCGCTGATCGCTTCCGCGGCTGCAACGCTCAATCGAATCGTGCGTGTGGATTATTCAAAATCCGTCGACGAGGTGGGGGAACAAGTCAAGAAGATTCGAGCACTCTTTTTACTCCTGAGCCCCTTGGTTGGTTTTCCTTGGTTCCTGATGTGGCTACCGGTCTGCGTGACACTGGGTTTTGATGAAGTCGTTATCTATGCCGGTTCGCTGGTACCGTCACTGGTGATCGGGATACCAAGTTTATTGATTTCGCTGTGGCTCTATTTTCGCGCCGAGCCAAAGGAAGAACCAGCCGCCGAGGAATGGAAACGAAAGACCGCGGCCAAGAGTCTGCGAGAGGCAATGAACCAGCTTGATGAAATGAAGGCGGTCAACATCCAGTAAGTTTCATGCTGTGGAAATTCGCCTGTTTTGAGGTGGAGAACACTCATTTTCGAGAATTGCCTTTCGCTCCGAGGCTGTGGATCTATGAGTAGATCGCCATTTCGAGGGATAGAGTAGGCTGCCTTGGGCTTGTTTAGCCGCAAACTTACGTCTCGGAGAATCAACCTACTTTTCGAACAAGAAATATCGACTGCCCCGCGCTAAACCGGCTTTCCCAGGGGCTCCTCACCGAAATGGAAGCAGGACGCATGCATTACCGGAACATTGCATTCACATGCTTGAGCCTACTTGGTTTAGCGGCGGGGTTACTGATTCCAAGTTTCTATGCCTGGACTGACTCCGACCAAAGTCGTCCATCTCCGCTGCTATGGCAGGTGCCGCTTTCAATCTTCGTTGCTTCCGCACTGATTACCCTGACCCTTCCTTGGTTATGTCGTACCAATAGTGTTTCGGCCGAATCGGATGAGAAAGACCGACGTTTTGGCCTGAGGAGTCTGTTCGTCATAACAGCGGGCATTGCGGTTTTCATTGGAATTGGCAGGTACTATCCGCAGGCTATTTCTGGCCTTGCTTGTGCGGCAGCTTTCGTTTGGGCGATCCGATTCGCCATTCGTCAACGACGACATCGCCTCGCCATCGCCTGTTTATTCTCAAGCATGATCCTCCCGTATGCTTGGATCATCAACTACGAAGAGATCGACCGAATCTTGCCCGCGATACCGCCGATGATCGCATCTTTCCCCACGTTCATCGCCGGAATGATCTTAGGTCAGATGCTTGGGCTTGGAATGCATGACTCGTATTGGGTTTCCAACGTTCTCACCGATTGCGAAATACTCATGGGCGTCTGGCTGATCGGACTGGGGCCAAGAAGAGCCTTTGCGTATTTGATGATGGTGTTGCAGCTATCCCTTTTCGGATCACTTGTCTTTTACCAGCTTTGCATCTTCTAGCCGCAGCTCTCCAAGATCCAACACTTC
>JBCCKZ010000271.1:0-7276 GCA_039027135.1 Planctomycetota bacterium | reverse complement strand
CTCGTAGAACTGCATTAGAAACTCGCGAACCTCAGGGATCGCAAAGTTCAGGGCTCCATCCTTCCAATTCTTGCCTTTACGGTTGACGGCATACTCAGGATGGGCGAGCGAAAATTCGGATTGAAGTTCGGGACGCACGGGTTTAGGTCCCCCCCAGTGAACGTCATTCAATCGATAGTTCAAAAGAATCTCTTTGCCATGCTTTCGTGCGATACTGATGCGTTTGTGAAGCGGTTCTTCTTCAACGCCACCCTCGATAACTCGATCACGCAAGTGTTTGGCAAGTGGCTCGAGGTGATCTCCTTCAGGCAGATCAAAGATGCCAATTTCGCGGTCGACGTAGTTGTAGACGTATCGTGAGTCGGCTTTGTCTTCGGGGCGATCAAAATTGTGCTTGTACTGCTTGTCGATCAGTGGTCGCTCCCCGTATTTGGAGATGTACTTCGGTCGTTTGACGAAGACGACCGGCGAGTAGGTGGTCACTTCACTCCCCTCCAGATCATGGAGATTAATTTTGCCGAAATTCCCTTCGTCGTACTGAATGACTCGCGCCCCCGGCGGCTGGGCGACGGCATCAAAATGAATCGTCAGACTCGCCAAAATGACGAAAAGAGCGGTGATAACAGCGGCTGGCATTCCGGGGTGGTAGATCATCCGACAATCCCTCTATGGCGTAGAAACGGGTTCCCCGCATTCTAAATCAGGTTTTCGGTCCGATGGGGTTCAGCTGCAACCGGGTTTTGCTCATGGATCAAGATTGACATGCCGATTAGTGACATGTAGAGTAAATTTAGTTTGCATGTAAGGTTTCTGGTTTTGGCAGGTATCCACTATGGGGGCCTGAGGCACCGTGTCGCCTTAGTCCGACACCCGATATCCATTTGATGCCCTTTTCAGGAGTGAAATGATGAACGCGTCCAGAAGAAACGTCCTTTCGATGACCACCGCTGGTCTGATCCATGTTGCCGCCAATCCGGCCTCGACGATCGCCGAAGCTGTCGATCCGCAACCTTCGAGCGACTTGCTCATTCGGCAAGCCGCCGAGCGTGGGCATACGGACATTGGATGGCTTAAGAGCTATCATTCATTCTCATTTGGTGGCTACTACGATCAGCGGCATATGGGATTTCGTAGCCTCCGAGTGATCAATGATGATCGCGTTGCCGCCGGTCAGGGATTTCCCAAGCATCCGCATCGCGATATGGAGATCATCTCCTATGTACTGGACGGACAATTGCAGCATCGTGATAGCACAGGTCGAGGCAGCATCATTGGGCCTGAGGATGTGCAGATGATGTCCGCCGGTACGGGGATTTTCCACAGCGAGTACAACCCATCACGTACTGAAGACAACCACTTTCTGCAGATTTGGATCCAACCAGGGCTTCGTGGAGTCCAACCGAGATACAGCGAGAACGTTGTCGAAGCCGATGATAAAACCAACCAATGGAAATTGATCGCTGGACCTGATGATTCGGGTGCATCAGTTGGCATCTATCAGGACGCCAAGATCAACGCGACCAAGTTGTTACGTGGGCAATCGCTTGACTACGTACTGGAGAGAGATCGCCACGCGTGGTTGCAGGTGGCTCGAGGTAACGTCGAAGTGAACGGAACGGTCTTGCGAAGCGGTGACGCCGTTGCAAGTAGCACTTCAACTCATCTCAGCATGATTGCCCAAGAAGACAGCGACGTGCTGTTGTTCGACCTAGCTTGATTGCTCTGCTGAATAGACAGTTAAGCCGTAAAAGGAGGCGTACGACGCCTCGGGTACCGCTACCTCTTTTTCATTGGCCTCTCACCCGAGGCGTCGTACGCCTCCCCCTACGGCTCATTGCTAGATGATCTACTGGTGTACTTCGATGATGACTCTGCGATAATCGTAAAGTGGCACAATGGGGTTGTTGTCTTTTACCGTGAGGATCAGATGAATCGTTGATCCCGTGCTGTCGTTGGGCACGGCGAAAGATATCGTCGAGGCTGTGCGTTCAGGCAATAGGATTGTTCCTTCGTGGGTTCCCGCTTCGGGATAGATCCACCATTCAAATTCCAATCTATCTTCATCGGGGTCCCAAGATTCTGACGCATCAAATTCAACTGTTTGTCCAGGCGAGGCTTGAAACCTCAAGATCTCGTCTGAGTCATTTTTGTTGATCGCTGCAACCGGATTGTGGTTGGCTTCTTTAAATGCCTTCACACACCAGTCCATGCGTGCTTGAAAGTCATTGAACATCGCCCGGCGAAATCGCCAAACGGGAACATACTTGCTAGTAAACTCCTCATCGTGGACCGGCTCAATCCACGTCTCGACTTCTGAGTCAGCTTCGAACATTTCAAAGTCGCCATAGTTGCGCTCATCACGTCTGACATCCTGGTGACGGGAGAAAATGTTTTTGTGACGCGAGCTTGAGAACCTTCCGCTCCAGCCACCCCAGTCGAGATGTTCGGGATCGGCTAGCCCGCGATTAACCAATGCCATCCAGGGAATCGTTCCGCCGCCCTCGATGAAATGAAGACGCCGGCCCATTTCCCGTCGTGGGAAGGCTGCGCCAAGTGAGCCATGCTCTGTCATAATGTGCTTCACGGCCCATTCATTTTGTCCGTCGGCCGATCGATCGAACGGTTCCCATGTGTAAGGACCTTCGATCTTCTCTCGCCCAGGGCCACCGTAACCGTAGGTTTGATGATTGCTCCGGTGCCATGCGATTTCGGGATAGTTCTTTGCAATCCAAGCACCCGAATTGTCTTGCGCACCATTTTCAAAAACGATGATCTTCCGACATAGTTGAGCCATTTGTTCTTCCGAACGAGTTTCGTCTAGATCGACGAGTGCTTGGGCAAGCGTGTTGGTGCCTGCATTGCCGACGATATAGAGTTTTCTAGGATCTTTCTTGAGAATAGATGATTCGATCAACTTTGACGCGTCGTTCGAACGTCCAGGCTTGACCGCCTCGATTCCATAGCCTGAAGTTCCTGGCTTGATGATGCTGCGCAGATCATCGGGATCAGGCCATCCCGTGGAATGTAATCGGAGATTCTCGACGACTTCTTCGTAGGCATTGACAAGGTTGTGAAGCAGATCCGGGCGAACTTTGGTGCGTCCGTCATCGCGATCAGCGTGGAGGTATTTTCCCGAGCAAGCGATAAGACCTTCCAAATCAACCATGTTGGCGTACATCAAAAGATGAGCCATTTGTTGTTCTTCATCCGGCTCATTTCCCATGTCAGCCATGATGATGAGTCGGGGACTCTCAGCGGTTAGATTGCTCGCGCAGGCAACAACAAACGCCGCCATCAGAATGAGCGGGAATTGATATTCTTTCATGATTGAGCACTTGGGGAACGATCGTCAATTAACCTCCCCCTTGGGGAGGTCGGACGTTTCAACGGCCGGGTGGGGATGAGCCTCCCGCCCCGCCTTTTCGTCCTGTTCGGCGACATTCTAACGGATTTGTATTGCTGATATTTCTTGATCAAGGGGCTTCGTGTTGGCCCGGCCCCCTCACTTGCTTTGCTCGTTTTCGGGTCACGGCTCACTTAAGTGCATCGCGACGCAGGTTGGAAAAGCTCAACGGAAACGCTTGCGATATTGAAGCGGTGTTAGCCCGGTCATGCGACGAAACCGTTTCGTGAAGTGACTCTGGTCAAAGAAGCCCACCCGAGCTGCGACATCCGAAATGCTCAGCTCAGTCTGCGATAGCAATTGCTGAGCGTGATGAATGCGACGGGACAACAAGTACTGAGTTGGGGAGAGCCGGAGAATCGTTCGGAAGCGACTGTTAAATTGCGTTGCCGAGAGATTGGTCATCTCGGCCATTTCGGACATGACTATGGACTCGGTGTAGTGATCATCCATGTATTCAATGGCAGGCCATAGTTCCTGGAAAAACTCCTGATGCTCATCTTGCGAAACCACGGGGTACATCACACCGGCTAGGCCAATGACGTCACCCCATGGGTTGGTCAGCGGCGTCTTCGTGGAGATGTACCAGCTCGGCGTTCCATTGACATGCGGAACCAACCAAACTTGGTTTGCGATGACCTCGCCTCCGTCCATGACGCGTCGATCCTCTGCATGGTAGGCCTCGGCCAGCGCCGGCGGTTGAAATTCGTGGTCGGTTCGACCAAGCAATTCCGACGCGTCTTCGAGCCCAAAAACATCGCAAAGAGTGCGTTGGTTAACGCCGACGTATCGGTGTCGTGCGTCCTTCGCATAGAAAAGTGCAGAAGGCAAGTGCTCGAATAGACCAAACACAGCTCGCACATCTGGATTTTCTGCAAAAAACGTCGCTTGGAATTTCTGATTGTCCCGGTCAATTTGATCAGCCACCGTCAAAACGTACCAAAATGGTGTCCGGGAATACAAGACACCGAATGGTTTTTGGTCGATAATCTGCCTGTGGCTTGGATAGATGGGCTGCTGCGGACCCGAAGGAGACTCTTTCGAGAGACAATGAAGACGACTCAAACAACGAAATGGCAGCTCGCCTCATCACTGCTGGGTTGGTTAACGCTCGTGGTGTCCACCGTGCAGGGAGAGGTTTCTTTTAATCAAGACGTGCGACCGATTCTCTCGGATCGTTGCTTTAAATGTCATGGTCCCGATGCCGCTAATCAGGATTCGGAATTTCGCGTTGATACCTTCGAGAATGCGACAACGGACTTGGGTGGATACTTTGGTATCGTGCCAGGTAATGCCGATGAGAGTGAGTTGCTGGCTCGGATCAACGACAATGAAGATCCGATGCCACCTGAGGGGTCAGTGAAGCCGCTAACTGAAGCGGAAAAACAGATCTTGAAGCAATGGATCGAAGAGGGTGCCAAGTTCGATTCTCATTGGTCATTCAAGCCGTTGCCTCAATTGGTTGACGCACCGGGGCTCTCCGAGCTTGGAGATTTGGCTTCGTGGCAAAGGGGCGCGATCGATCAGTTCATTGCCAAAGGAATTAATGATCGAGGCCTAGAGCCAGCCAGCGAGGCTTCCAAGCCAAAGTGGCTGCGGCGTGTCACGTTCGACCTCACGGGACTGCCTCCGACCGAACAGGAGATCAGTGATTTCCTTTCGGATGACGCACCGGATGCCGAGTCTGTTGTGGTCGATCGGCTATTGACTTCCGATGCTTATGCCGAACGAATGACCAGTGAGTGGCTCGACGTGGCTAGGTATGCAGACTCGTACGGCTACCAACGAGATGACGAGCGGTTCGTTTGGCCGTATCGTGACTGGGTGATTCGCGCGTTCAAGGACGGTATGCCTTATGACCAGTTCATCATCGAACAGCTTGCCGGAGACCTGCTTCCTAATCCCACTCGTGATCAGTTACTCGCGACGACATTCAATCGTCTGCATTCCCACAAGAAAGAGGGTGGTGTCGCGATTGAAGAGTTCCGTGTTGAAAACGTTGCGGATCGAACGCACACCGTGGGGACCGCCATGCTTGGTCTTACGATGGAGTGTTGTCGTTGCCACGACCATAAATACGATCCGCTGCCAACTAAGGACTACTACGCCTTTAGTGCATTCTTCGACAACATCGATGAGAACGGGCTGATCTCTTACTTCACCAAGGCAGTTCCCACGCCCTCGATGCCGCTGACGAATGATGAACAGCAGATCAAGCTTGATGAACTGCGATCTGAGTTAGTTACAGCTGAGAAGACGTTTGCTCAAAGAGTTGAACAGGCACGCCGGCTTCCCTTCGAGGAGTGGTTGACGTCAGAACGCCAAGCTCGGCCTGTGATCGCAGGCTGTGTAGCCGAATTGAATTTTGATAAGATCGTGCCCGTCTACAAGGAAGCGAAGGCGAAGAAGGACAAGGGAGATAAAAGAGCAGCGAAAGAGAAAGGTAAAGAGGAAGTTGAAGTTAAGGATGAAGCTAAAGAAGAGGAGGAGGAAAAACACGAGGTAGATTCCAGTCGGTTCAAGCTTTCAAATCCTCACGGCGAAGATGCCACCAGTGCCGCGGCGAATACGTTGGTTGATGGGCGAAGCGGCAAGGCACTTCAGTTCACCGGTGATGATCCTGTTGAGATTGCGGAAGTAGGCTACTTTGAGCGGCATGACCCCTTTACGTTCTCGCTTTGGATTTGGAATCCAGAATCAGAGAACCGATCAGTCCTCTACCGACGCTCGCGAGGTTGGCACGACGCCGGTTCAGTCGGCTATGAGCTAACCCGAGAGGATTCAAAGCTCAGTGCCAAGATTTGCCACTTCTGGCCTGGCGATGCCATTGCCGTCGAAACCGTTGAACCCATCGATACGGAAAGGTGGATGCATGTTGCGGTGACCTATGACGGATCGAGCCGTGCATCCGGCTTGAAAATTTTTGTGGATGGACGGCCAGCGAAGATGCGAATCGTCGAAGATCACCTGACGCGAAAAATCACTGAGTGGACCCAGAGTTCCGGACACCACAACTTGGCTCTGGGGTCACGCTATCGGGACCGAGGCTTTGTCGGTGGTCGCGCCGATGACTTCAGAGTCTTCGATCGCCAGCTCAGTGCGATCGAGGTGGCTCAGCTGCAGGACGATGAGACGCTCCATCAATTGTGCATGAAGTCGGCACAAGACCTTACAGATGAAGATCGGAAACAACTTGAAGAGTATTTCGTACTCTCAGTCGATGAGGAGCTCGTGAGATCGCGTGCAATGCTTCGAGAAGCCCGAGTCGCGTTGAACGCCCACATGGATTCGATTCCCGCCATCATGGTAATGAGAGAAGACGAGAATCCTCGACAAACTTATGTTCTTGAACGTGGTGTTTATGATGCCAAGGGTGAGCCGGTTGAACCAAGCCCTCCGTCGATTCTACCGCCGATGGACGAGGACTTACCTCGCAATCGATTAGGTCTAGCCAAGTGGATGACATCACCTGATCATCCGTTGACAGCTCGCGTGGCCGTGAACCGGTACTGGCAATTGATGTTTGGTGAGGGACTGGTGAGAACACCGGAGGATTTTGGGAACCAGGGTGACAACCCAACTCATCCAGAGCTTCTGGATTGGTTATCGAGAGACTTTGTAAACTCGGGATGGGATGTTCGGCGGTTGATCAGGAACATCGCGCTTTCGGCGACTTATCGCCAGAGCTCTGTGGTTTCTCGAGAACAAAGAAACAAAGATCCCGAGAATTTGTTTTTTGCTCGTACATCTGGTGTTCGTTTATCCGCTGAAATGATTCGAGACAACGCGCTGGCGACCAGCGGGCTACTCAATCCAAAGATCGGTGGCGAACCGGTTAAGCCTTATGACTTGGCAGTTGCGTACACGCCGCTG
>JBCCKZ010000270.1:0-7346 GCA_039027135.1 Planctomycetota bacterium | reverse complement strand
CTCCTACCGCTCAAGCAAAAGCTTGAACCCGCTGCTTCGGTGTCATACTTACTCCCGTTCATTATCGGCGCAGAAATGCTCGACTGGTAAGCTGTTACGCACTTTTTAAATGGTGGCTGCTTCTAAGCCAACATCCCAGCTGTCATAGCACTTCAACTTCCTTAGTGACTAAGTGGTCCTTCGGGACCTTAGCAGGCGATCTGGGTTGTTTCCCTCTCGACCCTGGAGCTTATCCCCCAGGGACTGACTGCCGAGATAGTTTTACCGGTATTCGGAGTTTGGTTCGGTGGGGTACCCCGGGAAGGGCCCCCATCCGATTCAGTCTCTCTACCCCCGGTAAATAGTGGCTCGACGCTATCCCTCAAGATATTTCGGAGAGAACGAGCTATCTGCTGGTTTGATTACACTTTCAGTCCTCCCCACAGGTCATCCCCTCAGTTTTCAACCTAAGTGGGTTCGGTCCTCCACGCAGTTTAACCCGCGCTTCAACCTGCCCATGGGTAGATCACACAGCTTTCGCGTCTGCAGCATACGACAATTTCGCCCTATTCAGACTCGGTTTCCCTTGGGCTTCGTCCCGTAAGAACTTAACCAAGCCGCATACCACAACTCGCCGGATCATTATGCAAAAGGCACGCCGTCACTCATGGTTAGACCATAGAGCTCCGACCGCTTGTAGGCACATGGTTTCAGGTTCACATTCCTCCCCTGGACGGGGTTCTTCTCACCATTCACTCACGCTACTGGTTCGCTATCGGTCATAAAGGAGTATTTAGCCTTACGGGATGGTCCCCGTAGATTCAATCCAGGTTTCACGTGACTGGACCTACTCAGGTGCTCCTACGGCACAAACAAGTTTTCGTATACGGGACTGTCACCCTCTTTGGCGGAACTTTCCAGAACCTTCCACTAACTGTTTGCATCCGACATTGGAGTCCTACAACCCCGCGAGGGAAACCCTCACGGTTTGGGCTATTCCGATTTCGCTCGCCGCTACTAACGGAATCGATTTTTCTTTCTCTTCCTCTGGTTACTTAGATGTTTCAGTTCACCAGGTTGTAACTAACCGACCTATGAATTCAGTCGGCAGCAATCAGGGACCCCGGGATCATCACTTGTTTGTCAGTTCCCCCAGGATTTTCGCAGACTTCCACGCCCTTCTCACACTTTATGCCAAGACATCCCCCATGTGCCCTAAGTAATTTGGCCATCGAAATCTCGAACTCTGAACAACCAATCAAATCTCGCTTTCACGAAAACCGAATCAGCTGACAAAGCATCGGTCAATCGAGGTCAATACCTAACGATATCACACAGCATTACTAGTTCACTTTTCTCGACTCTTCTCAGAGCCAAGAAACCTGAACAGCAACTCAGAATCCTACTTCGAATCTAATTGCTAATTCATCAACCGTGAGGCAAGTACCTCACTTCGACGAATCAGCACGCTTCAAAAAGAACTTGTAGTCATGCTCAAAAGCATGACTTTCTTTAGATGCCAATTACCAAACAACCAAATTGTCAAATAACAGTGCTTCGCTAGTGGGGCGTCGCCCGTTCGCGAAGGACGCTGGAAGTGACCAGCCGGAAATGCCATCACATGGCTTTTCCGGTAGCCCACTACCGAGCATGACCCCTGCTGTGCGGAAAGGTTCCGTTCGAGGGGAGGCGAAGGTTACAGTCGAGGTTTTTAACCGTCAACTGCGTCTTGCCAGAATCTCGAAAAAGTTTTGCTTGGCCTTCAAGGGGCCAATTCGCAGAACGTTTTTCGAGGCTGCCAGGTATTCTAAACTGGTCTTTTGGACCATTTCGATGTCGCCTAAGCGGCCCCGATTTGGATTCGCGAAAACTGAGTTTCGCTGAACCACTCCTTCGGGGCAGTGTTGTCGCAGGATCATCGTCGCACGGCAAGCAGTATCTTCATGATTTCTTTGTGAAAAATTCAGTGCCTATGAAGCTGCGGATCGCGATCGTGGTGGACCTGGTCGACATGAACGTGAAGGTGCGGATGGTGCTCGAAAAGCCAGATCCAGCCTTCCTGGGTTACCGCACAGTCGTCCAGGTACAGAGATTCAAGAAGGGGTAAGTCAGCGAGCTTTCTCAGCTGTGTGTCATCGATAGGGATTCCGATTAAATGTAGGGACCGCAAGCTCTCGAGCTTTCTGATTTTGGATGCCGATTCGCCAGTTAAGTGTGCCGAGCCAAGTCGGAGCTGCCTCAAGGTCGGCATCGAGATCAAGTGTTCAATGCCCGCTGTCGTGCAAATGCTGTCCGGGAAATTAAGGATCTCCAGCTGTTTGTGTCTGGCAATCACGTTCAGGTCGCTGTCGGTCACGGCTACCTGTCTGAAACGCAGTTCGCGAAGCTTGGGCATCGACATGAGGCTCTCTAGCAGCTCACGAGGGATCTCGCGTTCGACCAAACCGCCATCAATACGCACAGCGGTTAGGGTCTCAGCCATGTCGGAGCGGCTGAGGAATTCGAGCAGTCCTTCGGCAGGAACGGGGCCGGCTGGCACATGAAAAATCCCCGAGAACTGACTTGGATCTTCGGCTTCGATGGCCGCGACGTCAAAAGACTCAATCGCCCGGAAGAGGTTTTCGTCGGCCGTCGGTGGAAGTTCTTCCGGCGGCGGCGGCGATGGCCAAACCCAGAACGTCACCGCGACCCCCAGAATCAGAATGCCGCAACTTGCCGCGATTGTGCGTTTCTTTAGGCGTTTGAGCCTTGCGAGGATGGGTTTGAGCACTCGAATTGGTTTCTTTTAACGCCACTCAATGGCCACATATCAAGCAAACCAGAGTAGACAAAGGAGACATCGGCGTGGAGCGGTCCAGCCAGACGGATGACCCAGTATCCGTCGAGATGAACCATCACGCTCCGACCACGGTTGGGAGGTCAGTGAACGTTTCCCGCAATGCGTTCACCACGCCGACGGTCTCCATTGGATTGCATGATCAAGGTTGGACGAACCAGCTTGAGGTACGCGACACAATTAGGGGTTGGATTGAGCGATCGCCCGGTTCATGACATCGATTGCTGATTCGATGTATCGATCGTAGTGCTGCTCGAAGTGAACCAACGCATCCTCATCCGCGAAGAAGAACATCCGATTGCTGATGGGTTCGTGAACGGACCACTGGCGACTGCCCTGAACGACGCGACGCTCTTCAAAAAAGCGAACGACGTCGATCTCGTTTAGGACGGGTGTATAGGGTGTTGGATCACGGAGAAACTCTTCCTTTGCCTCCGAATCAGCAAAAAGATAGAGCTTTCCAAGATGGATTACGCCGTGTTGTGGTTTGCCTTCAACCCATTCTTTTTGCTGAATCACTGATACTGCGCAGAATCCATCCATCGCCAACTCGGGCACCATCGGTGCACCGACGGGATCCTTGCTGGGAAGGCTTGCGCTGGCTAGCTGGGCAGATGGAGTGCGATTGGTGGCAGGAGCTGTTTGGGCAATGGCTGGCGAATCGACGCCACTCTCATACGGTGATGTCGCGTTCGGCGGAGAAATGCCGGGTGCCTTGTCGAGCGAAGCCGTGAGCATGGCGACGTACTTGCCAGGGGCTTGGGGGCTCACGCCGTGAGAAAGAACCGTTCCATCGGTGGTCATAACCACATCCATGGGATAGCGGTCAACCTTGAGCTTCTGTCCAAGCTTGGCGTTCGTTTTTGAATCTGAAACGTTAATCTTCAGCGGCACGAAGTTTTCGGCCACCGCTTGGTTCAAATTCGAGTCTGCGAAGGCGCCCGCTTCAAGCTTGTCGCAATAGACACAGTTGTCTCGAATGACATGAACGAGCAGCAGTTTGCTCTCGTCTGTGGCTCGCGTGTGGGCTTTTCGAAGGCTGGATTCCCAGGCGATTTCTGCCCTGGCAGGCAATGCAAGCAGGCAAATGCCAAGGGCTGCGGCGATCGTCTTGATCGATGTGGCGGGGACAACTTTCATGGTTCGGACAACCAAGCTTTGGGGGGAACGATTTCTCGTTCTCTGGTATCGGCGCCGTCTTCCTTGCGGCTTTATCCGAAATTACCGATTAGGCAAGCTTTGACGCCAGAGCGTTCCCGAATCACCAGAGCGTTCCCGAATCACCAGAGCGTTCCCGAATCACCAGCGGGTCCACGAGAATCCGTGGCCTCCGTGAAACTGAGTGATCTCTTTCTCACTCGAGTTGTCTTCGGTTGCTTTGGCGTTGTCCTCGGTCATTGCGACGCTGTCGAGTTCATCCCAAGGCTCTATCGTTTTTGACCCTTCGGCTGACGGCACCCATTGAATTCCGCCGACATCCGGCTTCTTCAATCGCAGATGATCGGGTGACGCGACGTCCCCGTAGCTGTCGAATAGGCAATGTCCCAGCAAGCCCATGACGCTGCTGGCAACGGCTCGATTAGCCTCAGGAAGTAGCGTCGTTTCTCCACAAACCATCATGATCGAGTTTTCGATCGACAGGCTCATCAAACGGTCTTTCGTTTTGATTGCCGTCGAGTCCGAATCTCGCCGGTGCTCCTGAGCAAAGAGACTCGCTCGCTCTCTATCCGAGGCAAATCGGCAGAGCGATGGATCACGCCAAGCGATTCTGGCAACAAGTACATCGCTCCATCTTTCCGAACGACGCCTGACCTGATTGAGTCTTTGCAAGTCGTTTACTCGAGCACCTCGCGAGTTCAGCAAGAGCTGCTGATATCGGCTGCTCGCCTCAAGGTGCGTCCCAAGAATCGATTCCGTGACCGGCGACCACTCGGCTTGGTCGTGGGTTTGGTCCAGGGCCGTTCCCAGAGTCGCTAACACGCGAGTTAGCATTCCGCCGAGAAATACATCTTCAATCACAGGGCGGTGTTCGATCCACCATCGACGCATTCCCACAGCATCATTCACGCGGAGCTGATCTTGAAAACGTGCGATGGCCCGATGCCACAAGTCGATCCGCGATCGGCTAGTCGTCCAGTAACGTGTCATCGCCCCGGGTTGGAGCGAGACGGGAGAAGCCAAGATGGAATCGCTGTGCCTTGCCAGGGCTGCGGCGAGCTGAACTAGGTGAATCGTATGCATGCCCCAGCAGCAATGCGATCAGAGTGCCAGTTGAAAGAATCAGGCTTTTTGGTGGTGTTTGGTGTCTTAGGCCGACATGGGCGTTGCCCAAACGCAACACCCGATGCTTGAAACAAACCAATTGGCCGGACGCTGCGGTCGCTCAATGGCGGATTTGCTTTCCTGGTTAGATTGCGTTCCGTCTTAAATCCGAGGTCAGACGAGAGACCCGAAGGGTCGTCAGCACTTTACCGTTGGGCTTGCTCAACGGATTTCGTCTCCGGAGAAAATCTAGCTCCGACGAGATTTGCTCCGCTCCCGTTTGTTATGGCGAGGTTTCCGCGGCCTGGTCGGGCTGCGAAGGCCACTTCGCTGGCGCCAATGGCCAAGCCATCGGCACGATCAATATCGCAGCTAAAAAAACGAGCACTGAAAGTGGCAGGCCGAATCGAACGTAGTCTCGAACTCGGTAGCCGCCGACGCTAAATACCATCAGATTGGTTTGATATCCGTAGGGCGTTAGGAAGCTCGCGGACGCGGCGATCATGATTCCAAGCACGAACGGGGTTGCCGAGCATCCCAGCCCTTGGGCGGCGCCCATCGCAATCGGAAACATGATGACGGCCGCGGCGTAGTTGGTGATCAATTCGGTGCAAATCATCGTCGCCAGTACGACCATGGCCAGGGCCATCATGCTGTTGTTGCCAGCCATCGAAAGAGCACCGCTCGCGATTCCCTTTGCTGCTCCAGTGCTTTCTAACGCTCCGCCGATTGTCAGCGCCGCGGCAATGACGGCCAAAACCGATAGGTCAATGCTCCGTCTCGCCTCGCGCATGGTCAAGCATCGCAGTGCCACCATCGCCAAAGCCGCGAAAAGAGCGGCGGTAAGAATCGGCAATGTCCTCGTCGAGGCGGCAAAGACCATCACGCCCAATACAGCAATCGAATGCCACGCTTTTTCGGGTCGACGGACCGTTGCACCTTCAACTGTGCTTACCAGAAAAAAGTCCGGCATCTCGGAACGTCGATGCAAGAACGACGGCGAAGCTTCAAGCAGCAGAACATCGCCAACCTCGAGCTTGACGTCGCCGAGCTTTCCTTCGAGTCGCTTATCGCCGCGAGCAACCGCCACCACCGCGGCGTTGTAATGCGATCGAAAATTGCCCTCACGAATCGTCTTTCCAAGAAGGGCACATCGGGGGCTCACCACCGCTTCAACCAGCGTTCTTCGCCAGGCGGGCACCTGCAGCTTGCGGGCTTGGTCGTCGGTGGGAATCAAGCCACGAATCTTTCGAAGGTCAACGACGCTGTCCAGGGCGCCAACCAAAATGAGAACATCCTCGCTCTGCAGTACTTCACGCGGTTTCGCTGCCACAATCTTGCCATCGCCTCGTTGAATCTCGGCGATATATAAACCAGGCAAACGTCTGAGCCCTGCTCTTTCGATCGATTGGCCAACGAGCGGTCCGCCGCTTTCGACCTGGACCTCAACGGTGTACTTGCGTGGATCGTCCGTGGCGCTCACGGCAGCTTGGCGTTTTGGAAGTAGCCGTCTTGAGAAGAGCAGCATGTACGCGACGCCAATCAACGCAACAGGAAGCCCAACGATCGCTGGCGCAAAAAAACCGAGCCGTTCGGTTGGTGTTCCAGCTGCAAAAGCGGCCTCATTCATATTGTGGACGAGAAGATTCGTTCCAGTGCCAATCAATGTGCAAGTGCCGCCAAGGATCGCCGCATAGGACAGTGGCAGCAAAAAGAGGCTGTTGCTAGACCGGAGTCGTTTGGCGAGATCACTCGCTTCGGGAATCAGCGCCAGTACCACTGGCGTGTTATTCAGGAAAGCGCTGAGCGTCGCTACGGGAACCAGTAGCCGCACCTGAGCGGTTCGAACGGACTTGACGCGTCTCAACAACCATCCCGTCAAGAGCTCGGTTCCTCCGGTGTACTCGAGTCCAGAAACCGCCGCATAAAGGAAAGCGAGCGCAATAACGGCACGATTTCCAAATGCCGCCGCCGCATCTTCTGAGGTCGGTAACAGCAACGATTCTGAGAAACTCTGCGCGAATAACAGCATCAAAACGCATCCGAGCGCGCAAGCCTCTTTTGGGATGCGGCCATGGGCCAGCGATCCCAGGAACACCGCCGTGGTAGCTAAACTGAACCATGCTTCCCAAGTTGTCATGCGGCGTAGCCTAATTTCCGCACCTGGATTGGGAAACTACAATCATTCGCCCACCTTCCAAATCCCTCCTCCAAGCCCGCCACTTTCATTCATGGCCTCATCCGACGTCGGGGATCCCCCATCCGCTGG
>JBCCKZ010000269.1:0-7354 GCA_039027135.1 Planctomycetota bacterium | reverse complement strand
CAATTGGCTGGGCGAAATCAAGAGCCTCGACGGAGGCCTCGGGGGAATCATCAAGGAGCGACTGATCGATCAGCGATGGCGATGGGGAACCGACGGCCGATTGAGGCAATTGCGACTGGTTCGCGGCATCCATCGCCATTCCGGCATTCTCGATCCGCTCGGCCAACTCAAGGTCAACATTAGGCGCAGCATCGACGCCCGCATCCGCTTCGAGCTCTGTGGCCGAAAGCATGACGCGGCCTTCAAGTTGATAGAAATCAAAGCTTCGCTTAGCCGGTTTTGATTTCACGGGTTGGTGGGAATCTCCGGGTGGATGGTCTGGTTCAACTGAAAGCTTGCCTTCTGGGCGGGCGCAAAATGAGCCCATCTTCTTGCCTATGTAGACCCAATCATTTCATTGGCAGGATGGGGGCTTTGGCTTGGCGATTTTGCCTGGGCAAATTCAGTGTGTCGGGGCCTCAGTGACGATCGTGCCGGTGGTTCGGCACCTGACGGCTGCACTTCGCAGCGCCGACGCAATTCCGGCTCGATCCCGTCAAACGTCACAACCGACTCGACTCGAGTAGCTGTGCGTGCGCGCGGACTAGGGGCGTTGTATTTCCACGAGTTTCACGTCAACCGATGCAAGCGATTTCATAACCATCTTGCGGGTATCAATCGTCGAATCGCGAATGTCGAGAACGGCCCACTTCGGGTCGGGTTGGATGCTGCGCACTCGGCGGTCGTTTGGATCGAAGCTTTTCGTCTTGTTTGTGTTGGCCATTTCGCTCACTAGCGATATTCGATACCGCACGATCCAAGCTGATGAACCGGTCGTGACGCCTTGGTGGACAAGTGCTGCCCGTCAATCGTTTTGGAGTGATTCGACGACGCAATCGATTCCCCTTGAAGAAGTGATCGTGAGGACGCTAAGTGAGGAACCCGGCGTCCAGATGGAATTGCACACCATCGCAATTGCACGCGAATCGATCATTGAGCAGGACGCCGCTTTCGATGTGAAGTGGATCCTTGATTCAGGCCTTGGAAGAACGAATGATCCGGTAGGAAATTCGCTGGTCACGGGTGGGCCACCCAGGCTGGTTGAACGCTCATGGGATAACTCAGCATCAATCGAGCGCCTGACCAGGCGTGGTGGACAGCTTTCGATCAGCCAAGACGCCGGCTTTCTGGATAGCAATAGCAATTTCTTTGCGCCGGAGGATCAGGCCAACACGCGATTGGCGGTGTCGCTCGTTCAACCCATTCTGGGAAGAGGAAAGCGAGCTTACAACGAGCGTCTGTTGATTCGAGCACGCTTGGACTCCAACCAAACTGAACACGAAGCTCAGGCCGCCATTGCGAATCGATTGTTGGCGGCGATGGAAACCTACCATCAGCTGCACGCCGCTCGTGGCCGTTACATTCAGCAAGTTGCCTTGCTCGATCGGTCTCGAGAGGTCCTGCGTTGGCTGAAGTCACGTTTGGAATTTGACGTGGCACCATTGGAGGTCAGCAAGGTCGAGGCTCGAATCCGATCTCGGCAACGTGTGTTGGTCAACCTCAAGCAACAGGTTTTCCGACTTCAGATCGAATTGGTTCAGGCGATGGGTGGTAACGAGCTGGTATTGGGCCGAAACGCTACTGAGCTCCATCCCGAGACCCCCGATATTGCCAGCGCGATCCGCACGAATGACCAGTCTCCCGATGTGGCGTCCGCCGTCGAAGTGGCGTTATTACACCGTCCGGAAATCCAAGTGGCCACGGCCGCGTTGCAGTCGGCTGCTTTAGAAATGCGAGTGACCAAGACCGAGCTGACGCCTTACCTCGCTGCCGTTTTCAATGGCTACTTATCGGGGCTACGAGGAGATCAACAGTACTTTGGATCTTTCACTGATCAATTCACTCGAGGCGGTCCTGGACTGTCCGCATCAATCCAATATGAGCTGCCGGTGGGGCGACGTGCCGCGCGGTCTCGACATCGCCAAGCCCACCTTCGATACCAACTTCGCAACGAAGAACTTAAGCAGGCGATCCTGCAAACGACATCGCAGGTTCAAACGGCGATGAACGACTGGAACGCTTCGATGGAGGCTATGTCTATTCGCTCAAAGACTCTCGAGTTTGCCGAAGAAGAAGAGCAACTGCATCGCGACCGGTGGCTATTGCATGGTCCGGATCAGAACCAAGCCGCGATCACTCTCGAAACATTGCTCGAGGCTCAACAACGCCGTACTGACGCAGAAAACCAGTGGGTCATGGCCGAGACGGACTTAGCGAACGCTTGGCTAAGACTGCAGTTGGCGATGGGCGTGCTACTGGAGTCTCATCAGATCCAAGATTCGCCGTCCAACGATGGCATGATTTTGACGGATGGAGTTGGGCGTTCCACAAACGAGCCACTGTTGTTTGAGCAGCCACCAAGCGTGATCGTCGAGGAGATTCCTCAACCGCTCCGTTTAGAAGAAGCCATGATCGAAACGATCCCACTTGAAATGTCCGATTTTGCTGAGCCTGACCAACCCAGGGCGATTGGGGAGATATCACGATGATTTATAGTTCGGATCGTGTAACGCCGAGAGTAGTGCATCGCTGGTGGAAATTAGTCGCTGCATATGCGGCTTTCCCTGCCACTGGGAGCACCGGATGTTTCAATGGCCGAGCAGGGGCCGATCATTCACCATACAACGATCTTGTTTCTCCGCTCGTCCGTTACCGCGTGCGACATCCCCATCAGGGCGATACGGGTTCTCTTGATGTTTGTGCCCAAAACGAATTTCAAGAACGTTTGAAGACCAACGCTAAGTGGGAGTGCGCGAGATCCCGTACGCCCGTCAAACGTGCTATCCGGTTTTTGGTTGCAGCCATTCTTTTCATTTGCCTACTCTCGGAATCTGAGCTTCACGCCCAAACGATGGCTCCGATGACTCGCGCTGTCGCGGCAAGGTACGTCGGCGATGACACCTATGACGGGATGCTCGAGCCCTACAAGTTGATCGAAGTCGCGGCCTATGAAGTCGGCCGATTGGAGGGGCTGACGGTTTCGCGGGGCGATTGGGTGAAGTCAGGACAGATCATTGGAAGTCTCGACGACGCGGTTCAGAGAAGCGCTGTCTCGGTGGCTAAGTCGCAAACCGAAATGGCGGCTGATATCGCCGTGGCGACGGCGGAGCTAGAACTAGCAAAGAACCAATACACGAAGCTTTCGGGCTTGACCCTGCGGGGTGCCGTGGGACCAGAGGAACTGCGTCGTGCAGCGACCAACTTGGATCTTGCCAAGGCGAGGCTACAAAGTGTTGAACACCAGAAGCTCGTGCGTGGAGAAGAGCTGAAACGGGCTGAAGCCAACCTCTTGCGAAGACAGGTGGTAGCTCCCGCGGACGGAATCATTTCGGATCTGATCACTGAAGTTGGCGAATACGTTTCGCCAGCCAACCCAACCGTCGTTGAATTATTGATTGTTGATCCGCTTGTTGCCGTCGTCAGCATTCCCGCTGAGAAAGCACTGGGTGTGCAGGCCGGCGCTCCCGTGCGTTTAACGCTTCGGAGCACCAAGGAAAATATCGAGGCCGAGGTGGAATCTATCGCTGTCAAGATCGACGGCCGAAGTGGCACGGTGCAGTTGAGGTGTCCCATTCCTAACCCCGATCGAACTCGACTGCCATTCGATCGAGTGACGTTGCAGATACTTGCGGCCGGTCCCGGGGACGGCGTAGACGAAAGAACTGCAGGTGTTTCTATCTTGCAACGATTTCAAGAACGGGGGCGATCTGAGTTTGAGAGTGCCGTCCGCGTGACTGATTTACCCAGTGGTGAAGTGAATCGCCAGACGGGACCAGCACGTGATTTGGGGACTCGATGAGCGGTAGGTCGATGGAATCGCAGTCGCTCACAGGCGACTCAACATCGAATGAGCTCGAGAGAGAGCTCGAAGCAACCTTGGCGAGGCTCGAAAGGGCGACTCGTTCTGGGGATGCGATTCCTTCGTCTTCATCTCGAGAGAATCTTCAGGCGACCTCTCATCGGTCGATTGATACTCTCATCGCCGGATTGTGTTCTTCACGCGGACAGCAAGAAGCCATCGAGGCATTGCAACGGTTTATTGATCCTCGGAAGTCCAAGACTTCGCCCGCGAGAGTCATTCGTATTGCCGAGTGGCGCCGCGGTAAAATCCGCCGGATTTATGAGACTTCTCTAGGATGGCTCACCGCAGGTTCGACGGCATTTGAAGAGGCGGTCAGTCTTTGGGAGTCAAAGCAGGGCGATTCGACGGTAACTCTGATTGAGTGCGAACCAAACACACTTGGATTGACCGTTGATAGTGGTGAAGATCAGGCGACGACGCGATGGTTGAACCAGTATCGCGTGTCGATTGGCAATGTCATTGGTTCACGACCCAAGTATCCGTTCGTCGAAACGGGGGTGACGAGGATTCTCGAACTTCGCCGTCATCTGACAACGGGTTTTGTCATCCTCGCATTGGCATTGCTGTGGCCGGCGTCGTATCGCGTATCCTGTGACGCGGTTGTTGAAACAACTCAGCAACGAGTGATCTCAGCGCCTTATCAGGGCAAGCTGGCTGAGGTACTGGTCCATCCGGGTGACAAAGTGGAAGCGGGGCAGACGATCGCGCGGCTCGATGAGGAAGCACTGACCATCGAGCTCGAGGCGTTGTCAGCCGAGAGCGGTAAAGCCGCTAAGGAGTATGACGCGGCTCTGGGGACAGGTGATATAGCCGCCGCCCAAAAAGCCCGCTTATTGATGAAGCAAAGCCAACGCAATCGTGACCTTGTTGAGTCGCGGCTTCGTGATCTTGAGATACTCAGTCCAATTGATGGCGTCGTGGTTGGGGGCGATCTTCGCCAACACGTTGGCAATGTTCTCACAACGGGGCAGGCGCTCATGGAGATTGCGCCACTTCAAAGCCTTGACGTCGAATTGCAGTTCGAGGGCGCGGATGTTGGTTTTGTCGACGATGACTCCAGAGCGAAGATCTTCTTGCCTTCGGTTGGTCAGTCGTCAACGGTTTCGATTCGCGAATTGCACCCGGCGGCCACGACAAGGCAAGACCGCCGAGTATTCATTGCCAGGACGGAGGTGCCATCGGAGTTCAGCGGTGACTTGACTTCTTCCATCCGACCAGGAATGCGAGGAAAGGCGGTGATCTACGGGCCGAAGCGACCTTGGGTTTGGAGCTACATTCGTTCTTACTGGTTGAAGACTCGATGGTGGCTTGAGTTCTGGGACTGATGAATATGACGCCGCCCATCCCGGAGCCGAGTGCTGATGCAGCGCTAGAGGTCGTCCTCGAGCGAGTTCCTGAGATTGAATCAGTCACGAGAAACAATGACGGTGGTTTCACGGTCTGTCTCGGGAAGGATCGCTTCTTCCGTATGGGACCCTTGGAGTATCACATCTTTTCGTCCGTCGACGGTCAAAGAACGATCGGTGAGATCGTTGCACGAGTTGAAGAGTCAAACCCTGGGTTCGATAACTCACAGACTGTTCAGTTTTTGGGTGAACTCATTCGTCAGGGTCTGCTGAACGAGCTGGATGAGTCAGGTCAACCGGGAGGCGAAAGTCCAATGACTGGGGCACCCGATCAATCACAAGCGTCTTGGTTGCAAAGTGCCACGAAAGCGGGATCTTTTGTGATCTCGCAACGCATTCCATTGATCCCATTCAATCGGATCGCAGGGGCGTTGAATCCGTGGATTGGCTTCGTGTTTTCAAAGCTCGGCGTTTGGTTCACGGTCATTTCCGCTATCGTTGCGATTGTGCTGGTGAGGGGGCGGCATGATGACTGGATGCAACAGCTGCAGCAGATCTTTTCCGAAGGCAGTTGGGTTGGCCTTGCACTTCTTTGGTTTATCACCAAAGGCTTGCACGAGGTAGGTCACGCGGTTTGCGCCCGCCGGCATGGCGTTGAGGTTGGCAAGGGTGGCGTCATGTTGTTCTTCATGGCTCCCTTGGCGTACGTCGATATCACGAGAGCCTGGCAACTCAACTCACGCTTTCATCGCATCCATATCGCGCTGGCGGGAATCCAGGTTGAGGTCATGCTCGCTTCTTTGGCGGCGATCATGTGGTGCTTTCTCGAGCCCTCAAGTCTTCGGTACTTGCTATTTCAGATCACTTTGCTTTGTGGGCCAGCAACGTTGATGGTCAATTTGAATCCACTATTGAGGCTCGATGGATACTATGCCTTGTCGGATCTCTGTCAGATTCCGAATTTGCGGATGCATGGTCGAAGCCAACTGAAATCACTGCTCATCAAAGGCTTACTGGCAGTGCCTTCGGATTCACCAAGGCTCGCCGGGTGGCGTTATCACTTCGCCAATGCTCACGCGCTGGCAAGTGTTGTATTTCAGGTGGTTTGGATGGGGGGATTGCTGATCGGTATTTCAGCATGGAATCCACTTCTCGCCGTTCCGATGAGCTTGATTGCTTTAACGCTTTGGGTACTTGTTCCCGTGGCCATATTCTGTGTGGGCATTTGGAAGCGCGAAGCCTTGCCGAGTTCGGATGATAGTCCCTGGTTTTATATAGAGAATCGACTTGGCCTGACGATTCACCGGCGAAGACTGATTGGTGCGGTCGGACTAGCCGTTGTGATGACTCTGGCGATCGTTCAGATGCCCAATCCCTTTGCCAGGCGTGCTCTCGTTCTAGTGCGTCATCGCGATGCGCCTTGGATTCATACACCAAGTGACGGGTTCATTCGAAAGATTCATGTGAGGGACGGCCAGCGTGTCGATCAGGGGGCTTTGCTTATCGAGATGGAACATCCTGAGATTCAACGTGATCTAGCCAACAAGATTGATCAACTGACCTCGATTAGCGTGCAAGCTGATGAACTTCGCAGCGAAGGATCATTGCGAGATGCTTTGGCGCAAGATGAACTAGCAGAAAGTCTAGAACGTCAGATTGCAGATTTGCGCGAACAGATCGAAGCGATGAAGATCACGGCTAATCGATCTGGGATTGTATTGATCGACCGCCCGACGAAATGGTTGGGGACTTTCCAGAATCGCGGCCAACGGATTGCTCGAGTTGTTGATCCACAGGACAAAGAACTTGTCGTTTCGATGCGTGCCGACTTGGTAGACACGTTCCGCGCAGCGATTGAGCGATCGGACTGTTTCAAGGTGAAGCTTCGTGACGGGCGGAAGTTCGTTGCCACGCCCGTGGAGTTGACACCGAAAGCCTCGTTACAGCTTAACCAAGAGGAGTTTGGCATCCACCGCGGCGGGCCACTCCCCGTTCAGCAGAACGTGGAGCAGGAGGGGTTCGAAACCATGAATCCTCGCGCCGCTGGTGTAGCCTCAATTCACCCCACGATTAGCCATCGACTGCGTTCGGGGCAGATTGGTTGGAT
>JBCCKZ010000268.1:0-7356 GCA_039027135.1 Planctomycetota bacterium | reverse complement strand
GAAGAACCAGTCACATTGAATCTAGCGAATTGTTCAGCCCATGCTTTCTTCGATACGATGCTTAGTCCGCTAGAGCTTACTTTGTCCGCGAACGCTGCGTCGTTGATCGTAACAACTCAAGATGTTGCTGAATCGAAGCCGTTGATCCGAATCTATTTTCTTGAGGGACTCGGTGAAGGCTTAGACAATGACCCATCCTCCATAAGAGAACTAATTCAAAGCATGGTGGAGCCGGAGATCTGGTCGAGTCGTGGAAGCTATTTCTATTCAAGCATAGAACCAACTATCGTTTCCGGCGATCGACCAGCATTCGTTATCTCTGCAACATTGAAGGCTCATCTTGGTATCGAGAAACTATTGGCGCGTTTAAGACAGTCGCCTTCGCCTAAGCCTGCAATGCCCGAGGTGGTTGCAGGCACGAGTTCAAATGCTCCAGTCCCAAAAAAGCAGAAGACACCGAGTGCCCAAGATTTTGATCCTTTTGGGGCTCCAGGACGTTTCAAACCCAAAAAGAGAAACTCGGATCCCTTCGGCGGTTCTTCGAATGGGGATCCTTTCGGCAGCCCTGGAAAAAGCGATCCCTTTGATGGGTCTGCAGAAAAGGATCCTTTTGGTAGCTCTGCAGGTAACGACCCTTTTGAACCATTCTAGTCTTAGCACCTGAATTGCATTGAAACTAGGCAATTAGTTGTTCAGTGAGCCGTGACCCGGATAGGAGCGAAGCGAGTGGAGGGGCCGGGCAAATACAAGCACCTTTCTCATTCCGTGATCTGGCTGTTCGTCCTCATGAAAGGAATCGCCGCCCGAGGCTATCGCGTTTGCGCCGCACCAGGATCCACAGCATCACAAAGATGCTGTGATTCAAAATCCTGAATGAAGATCCTGGAAAGCTTAGAATCTGTTGTAAGCGATGAATTTGTATGTCGCGTTTGTCGACCAGTAGATTACCCCAGCAGCTATGACTCAGGCCAATAACAGGTTTCCTTCCAAACCCATGAGTGTCTCATCTTCTAAGCTGAACCGACGCGAGGTCCTGGGTTCGATGGCATTGGGGTGTGCCGTGGCGTCACTGGCCGGCCCAGCCGAAATGTTCGCCGCGACGCCCTCCCCGACGAACCGATCGAAGAATCGCATTGCCGTTTCAACGTACTCCTATTGGCGTTACCGCGAAGACAGCAAGTTATCGATTGAAGAATGCATCGACTTGGCTGCTGATGCGGGATTCGATGGCGTCGAAATTCTTCACGTTCAAATGGAAGACGAATCCAATTCAACGCTCCAGCGGATCAAGCAACGTGCCTTTCGTCATGGCCTCGATCTCTGTGGATTCTCGACTCACCAGTCGTTCGTCTATCCCGAAAAGGAAAAGCGAGATCAAAATGTCGAGCACACGATCCGCTGCATTGAGCTGGCATACGCTCTTGGCATTCCCACGATTCGGGTCAACACCGGGCGTTGGGGGACGTCAAGGAACTTCGATGCCCTGATGGCGAACAAAGGAATCGAACCGCGGCTGGAAGGCTACACCGATGACGATGGCTTTGCTTGGGTTGAAGAGGGACTCGAAGCGTGTCTTCCGGTCGCCGAAAAGTGCGGTGTCGTATTGGGGCTTGAGAACCATTGGGGGCTGGGGCGGACCGCCGAGGGTGTGCTGAGGTTGATCAACGCGATTGACTCCCCGTGGCTTCAGGCAACGCTCGATACCGGCAACTTCCTTGAAGACCAATATTCGCAATACAAGAAGATGGCACCTCACACGGTCTTTGTCCAAGCGAAGACCTACTACGGTGGCGGAACTTGGTACACGCTTGATATTGATTATGAGCAGGTGGCCAAGACGCTTGCTGACGTGAATTACGGTGGGTACGTGTCGCTTGAATTCGAGGGCAAAGAATCACATTCAACTGCCATTCCAAAGAGTTTGGCGATGCTACGCAGTGCTTTCGGTGCGTAGCTGAACGTCAGCGTCTAGGCTTTAGCCGCCCGGAGAGCGATTGGGGTCGGCTAAAGCCTAGACTCCAACTCTTGTGCCTTAGGTTTGTTTAAAAATGCTTAGGGCGGTGACGCATCGTGCAACACACTCGAGCGATTTGCCTAGGCGAATCGATTCATAGAACTTGCTAGAACGATGCAAACGCGTCGCTCAGAGATTGGCACACCCGGTGCACAACATTGAACTCAAACTTGAGTCAATGTTTCACGAGGGGAGTCTTTTCTATGCGTCGTTATCTAGTCGCACCAACCACCCTGTTCCTATTCGCTTCGTTTGCTTTCCCATTTAAAACGCCAGCGGTCGAAAGTGTTTCCGTCGGTGGTTCACCTGACGTGCGAGACGCGTCGGCGGACGATGAAGAGAAAGCATCATCAACGCAAGACTTATGGCAGGCCATCAAGAATCCGGACTTTGAAGTGCGGTACATCCCGGCGAGCGCTCACCGTGGAAACCTACTCATCGAGAACAACACTGATCAACCGGCGACCATTCAATTGCCAAGTGTGCTCGTTGCTCGTCCGGTACTCGCTCAAGGTGGTTTCCCATTTGGCCCCGGTCAGGCTGGTCCGGGAAATCAAAATGGTGGAAACGGGAATGGCGGCGGAGGTGGTCAAACCGTCGGTGGCAACGGTGGCGGTGGTCAGCAAAATGGGCTGTTTGGCGGAGCGCTCATGCGAGTACCACCTGGCAAAACCGCGAAACGTCGAATCACGACTGTTTGCCTTGAGCATGGCAAGCCAGATCCTGAGCCGAGTATGGCCTATGAGATCGTGTCCATCGAGGAATTCACCGAGGATGAAGTCGTCATCGAAGCCTGTCGGGAGCTCGGGCACTCGCTTTCGACTAAGGCGGTACAAGCGATCGCCTGGCATCGCCTCGATCAGTTGGAATGGTCGGAACTCGCCAACAAGTCCACGGGAACTCGCCCGCCTTTCACAATGTTCCGATACTTCTCACATCAGTCGATCAATACGGCCAAAAGATGGGTGGGAGCTCGGGAGGCTAGGGGCGGCAGTACATTCACACAATCGGATTCGTTGATGCGCGGCTATCTGGAGCGGTGAGTTGAGACGATCAGACAAGACAACGTGGCTTCCAATTCCGTCACCGTCCACCAAAAGCTCCTTTGGGCGTCGCCGCAAGTTCCCCCTGATTCTGCCATGACAGGGCGATTGATCGGATCGGATTTGCGTCGAAACCCATGTCCAGGGGGAGAGTGAGTCCATCGAACAACGGTTTGCTATTCGCTACCGACACACTTTTTGGGTGATTCGCAGTTAGAATGAGGTTCTTCTCGAACTTCAACTAGCTGCCTTTGTCATGAACGACACCCTTCCCCCGCCGGGGTTGCTCAGCGTCGCTCGCGGGCGTCGCATGGTCGATGCGATCGTCCAACGCGTTGAGTCTTTTGAACGACATCGTCTGGATCTCATCGAATCTCATAGGGACCAGGCTGACGCAGAAAGCGAACAAACCGAATCAACCCGCATTCAGATGATCGACGAATGCAGGGACCGCCGCGACCATCTCCTCGTTGAGTGGGATGAAGCGGCCGAAAACCTGATGGGACCTTTCGAGGCGAGGTCGGTTGAGCTGCAGACTCAGTTACGAAGATTGCAAGTGACGCTTCGCCGAACACTGCAGGCCGATCTTGACAAGATCGTCTCGGAATCTGAGCATGCAACGGCTTCAATTCATTCTGAATACAAAAAGAAAGCACCACTTCCACCCGCGAGGAAGAAGAAAGAACACGAGGCAATCGACGCGCGGCTGAAGACCTTGCAGCCCGTTACACGAAAGGCCGAGGAGGTCACAATCGGGCGTTTGGACTACCTGCCCGAAGTACCTGAATCTGCGCAGGGCGAGGAAGCTGAAACAGCTATCGCCGATGCCTTGCCATCTGACGTTCAAGGCGTTATCGAAGCGATCAATAGACAACGAGAGAAGCTGGAATCAATCGAACAGGATCTGCACCAGGGGAAGGCCGCTGCCGTAATCGACTCCTGGAAGATCCCACTGGGCGTCGTTCTCATGGCAATTGTTTGGGCCGGCGTCGCGGCAATCCTAGCGACCGAAATGAGAGTCCTCTGGATGGTCATTGGGATCATACCCGCGACAATTGTTGGCTTTGTTAGTTATGTCGCTTTCCTCACGCCGCTTAAGAGGGTCACTCGCGAGTTGTACCCAAAAGCTGTTATGGAGAATCGATATGCGATGCGATTGGCAAAGCATGGAAAGCTCCTGAGCAACAAGGCTGCGGCAAAGGCCGCCGCAAAGTTAGCTGAAGATCGAGACAACGCGATCGAAGCCGTCGAAAGCGATCGGGTGAAACGGACCGATGCGGCACAGCTCAAGTTTGATAACGCTCTGGCAAAGCAATCGAGCGAGCTTCAGAACGCAATCGAGACGATGGATAGGGACTACAAGCGAAACTGGGTCGAAGTCAACGAATCGATGCGTCAGGCTGCTGATTCATTGGCGGTTGAGATCAATCAAAAACTCGCTCAGTACAGCGATCATCAGAACCAAGCTCAAGCGAGCACGGTCGAACGCCAGAAGAAAGAGCATCAACGCCTACGGGATCGTTTCGAGCATTCTCTCAAGGTGGCACGACGCCGTATCAGCGAAGCGACGGATCGTTTAGACCTAATGTACCCGGCCTGGTCAACTGTCGCAGACGATGGAGCCTCGCTACCAGATACCGCTCATTTGCCGTGCCTTCGTCTAGGATGGCTTCACCCGGTTGTGCACCAAGCGGCTTCTCAGGTGAGCCCACAAAGCGAGCCATCGGAACAATCTTCGAGTTCGTCTAGCGGGAAAGAGCGTAACGGGCAGTCGATCAGCTTGGCGGCTGTGCCATTGGCGATAGATCGGCGTACGCATTGCTCAATTTTCATCGAAGCCACTGAAGAGTCGATGACACGAGCGATTGAGTTTCAGCACGCTTTGATTTGGCAGATGCTATTGGCCGCCAACGCTGGCGGAATCAAAACACTGCTTCTCGATCCAATTGGTCGTGGTCAGAATTTCACAGAGTTCATGGCGCTTACGGATCATGATCCGGAGTTGGTGGGACATCGGGTTTGGACAACCGACGATCAAATCGAGAAGCAGCTTTCGTCATGGGCGAGTCATAACGAAGACGTTTTGCAAACCTCGTTGCGTGATCGGTTCAGCCGTGTCGAAGACTACAACCAGGTTGCCGGTTCGCTATCGATCCCCTACACGATCGTAGCGGCTGTCGGATTCCCGACTGGCCTCAATCGAGTTTCGCACCGTGATCTTCGGGCGTTGATTGGCAGCGGCATCCGTTGCGGAACCTGGACGATCTTGGTTCATCGGAAAGATGAAGAATGGCCGGCGGATGTCCCCAAGCCTTTGGACGAATCCATCTTGAAGATCCGAGTTGACCGGGAGGGGAAGTTTTGGTTGGGCGAAAAGGGTAAGTCGAATGAAGGTCGACCGGATGATAACCTTGAAGTCGATCAAACGAATGAGGTTTGTTTTGAGCCGATCGAGCCACCTACGGCATCGCAACGCAACTCGCTCACAGCCAAGATAGGCCGAAGAGCCGTTGAAGCGGCGCGTGTCGTCGTGCCGCTATGTGAAATCCTTGACGATCAGACATCTGGTAGACGCAAGAGTGATGACCGCCTGACGATTCCGATCGGTTCACAAGGGGCGGGGCGTATGGTGGACCTGGAATTGGGAGCAGGCGTCAAGCAACACGTTTTGATTGCGGGCAAGACCGGAAGCGGCAAAAGTACTCTACTGCACTCAATCATCACGTCGGGTTGTTACCACTATCGTCCGGATGAGTTGCAGTTCTATTTGGTTGACTTCAAGAAGGGAGTCGAGTTTCAGGTCTATGCGTCGGAACGGCTGCCGCATGCAAGAGTGATCGGAATCGAAAGTCAACGAGAATTTGGACGAAGTGTCCTTCGTAACCTTGACCAGGAACTCCAGTCGCGCGGCGAGAAATTTAGGGAGGTCGGTGTCAGTGACTTGGCAGGTTATCGCGAAGCGTCGAAGGAGTCGCTTCCGCGTTTATTGCTGATTATTGATGAGTTTCAAGAGATCTTCGTGCGTGACGATCGTCTCGCGTCAGAGTGCGCGATGCTCTTGGATCGTTTGGTTCGACAAGGGCGATCGTTTGGCATTCACGTCATCCTGGCAAGTCAATCGCTTGCGGGGGCCTATTCGTTACCGAGGGCAACGCTTGGTCAGATGGCCGTTCGAATCGCTATGCAATGTGGTGCCGCCGATGCGGCCATGATCTTATCGGAGGACAACACGGCGGCGAAATTGCTCTCCAAGCCAGGTGAGGCAATTTATAACGATGCGGGAGGATTGATCGAAGGAAATCAGCCGATGCAGGTGGCTATGCTGGAAACGGAAGATCATCACTCGATGCTTCGGAATCTGGCTGGGCGAGATATGGAGCTGACTCAGTTCGGTGATTGTGTTGTCTTTGCCGGCAACCGTCCTGTCTCGTGGTCTGAGGAGCTCTCTGAAGTCGTGATCAAGAACCATCCAGTGGCGGATGGCGCGGCGGTGGGGCTGCTCGGCGAACCCATCGAGATTGGTCCACCGCTTGGACTCGTGCTTGAACGCCGACCCGGCCGAAATGTATTGCTTGTGGCCGAGGTGAGAATGGCCGCGGGAGCCGTTGGAGCGCTGGTTTCGACGATGGCTATGGCTGATTCTTGTCTAGAAGTACTGCATCTTCAGGGAGCACGGGCCGACGATCGTTTCTTGGATCCTTGGTTGGAGAGGCTGACGGTGAAAACCAAAACCGTCGATGCACGAGAGAGTGCGGCGGAAATGGTTAAAGTTGCTGAAGAGGTTCGACGCCGGACTGATAGCGACGCCAGTGAGTCAACCTTGGTAGTCATCGTCGAGAGTCTTCAGAATCATCGCGACCTAAAGGCTGATGATGCAGCAAGATTCTCGTTCGGAACGGACCAATCCGATCGTGGTGATGCTGCCTTCCAAACCGTATTGTCGGATGGGCCTGCCGTTGGTGTTTTCGTTATTGTTACGACTCCGTCGGTGGAAATCGCCAATCGCTGGTTGACTCGAACGTCGATGCACGATCTGGACTGGCGAGTGACGGGGCCGCTTTCGGCAAACGACTCTTCGCTGTTGATCGACTCGCCGATGGCGACGGAATTGTCAACTGCCACGATGTTGGTTCACGATTCGACGGACGGATCAACCCGGAAGTTTCGAGTGACAACGTTGGGTGAATGAGGTCGGGCGTCCGTCGTTTACCAAAGACGCCAAGCATCTCTACTAGAACAGCATTCTGCTCTTGAGTCGCAAAGCTCGCTGGATATTTTTCGCTACCACTGGGAACTCGT
>JBCCKZ010000267.1:0-7371 GCA_039027135.1 Planctomycetota bacterium | reverse complement strand
TCTTGACAAGGGAATCAAACATTCGCCGATTGCCGATACCGGTTAGAGGGTCGGTAAGCATCCCCTTCCTTGATTCCGCCAGATCAGACTGGAGCGTCATTATTTGCGACTGAGCTTCATTCAATTTGCGAGTGGTTGAGTCGAGTTTCGACTGCATGCTTCTTGCAGCTGCTTCCAGCTTGGAAACACAGCCCGCAACCAAGGCGTCTTCGGTCTTGCTTTGGCTGAGTGTTGCCGAAGCAGTGGACAGCGACCCGGCAAAAGCGACCCCAGCACTCTTCTGCTCGTCGACAACGCTAGAGATATGATCGACCTCGGTTGAGAAAGACTCACTGATCCGGTTGAAGGATTCGTCATCTTCAACGCAGTGATAGTTCCACAATTCGAGAAGCTGACTGGAACTAACCTTGCGGCCTCCGGCGGTTGCCTTCTCAATGGCCGCTTTCAATCCATCGTTCTTGCCACAAACATATTCGTACCAAACTGAGTAGAGTTTCGGCGAAGCCGAGGTTTGGTGCTTGGAAATGAGAAGCAGGATTTCCTTGACAACGGAAAAGTCGTCTTTCTTTGTTTGAGACATCTGAGTTTGCGGTCGAAAGTGGCCCGAGAACAACACCTATTTGCGCCCGCCTCAGAACGCAATGGTTTTATTGGCAAAGAATCACCACGCGAATATTAAGAATCAATCACGTTGCTGCTTTTTCCAGTTCCAGTGCTGAGGGAATGTACGATTGTTACGACATGGTCATGCGAGTAAATCACTCCGCCCAGGAAGGGGGCCCCCATATTGGTTGTATTGCGTGGATTAGCTGCCCTGCCTCATGGAGTTTCGTAGCACTTTGTTGAATTGGTCCGAACGAATTGATGGGTTCCCAGGCGTTCGAACAAGATCCATTTGCGGTCTAAGCGGATTGGCCTGGCGTATATGAGGCGTCTTTTGGGCTCTCATTTCAGTGTCATCATTGAGAGTCTACTTTGATTCTGACTTTCTACGCGTCGACGGTTTGTCTTTTGCGTTTAGTACGTCACACGTTGTCTGCGAATACCCTATGCCTTTGATGTTTACTTGTGGAAGCTGCTTCGGATTCTACGAACACCAACTAGCTATCTTGATGTTGGCTGTTTAGCTCTATCCAAAGATTCAAACTCTTCTCCAAGAAACTGCGGGCCAACGAAGAACAATGTGGTAGATATTGTTGGGAGGAGACCTCAACGGTTGCTTTGTTGGACATTCATCGCAATCGAATGGTTGAATGCTGAGGTCTTGTTCTGATCGGGTCCAATACCTCCATCGTGATATTTGTGATGGAGTTTTGGGGCAAGCGACGCACCTGGTTTCTGTGTCTGGGTGCGTCGCTTTTTGTGTCTTTTGAATCAGTGTTAGGCACGAATACGATTCCCGCTGGTTAGACGCGAATCCACGCTTCTTCGCTATCCATCTTTCTTTGCTTTCGTGGCCAACCAGCAATCAATCATTCCGATAGGATTTCGTCGACATGCTCGGATGGCGGAATCTTATCGTCGTGGGTACTTGTTCCAAGTCTGAAAATAAAACCGGCAATCCGCAGGTGGTAGTGCACCACGACTACAAGACCGCTGCCTCCAACAAAGTCAAACCAGAGTCAATCAAGAAGTTAAGACGCGACGTAGTGTGGCTTGGAGAGGCGCTCTCGTTGGCCGAGATCTCGACGAATTGCTTTTGATCCCGCTGCCACTCCTTGTGTCCGGTTAGGTTCGTCCGTCGCGAAATAGATCGCGATGATCAAAACCGCCTGCATTATTGATCGTAAGGATAGGCGAGTCGCCAACTCTTAGCGCCTCGCATCTAACTCTGCTTCTTGTAAATGCTCGGGTATGAATCACGCGAGAAGGTCAATCCAAGCTTTTTAAGAGGCTATCGGAATACCTATCAGCCGACTGGGTGATAGCCCTCCATTCCCACCGTAACCGGACGCTAGCGTTTTTCGGCTGAGGTTCACGGATAGGCTCATCAATTGTTTAGGGAGGTTATGTCGTGCGAATCGCGTTTTGACTCGAAAGAATGCATGACTGCCACCATCAACCGTCTACGCTAAGGCCAAGGATGATAAGTGAAACAATCCCGATCATGATCAACAGGTTAAGGGCCAGCCCGATGATTCCGAATATCTTTGACCTGTTACGTTGGAATAGCGATCCGATGCCCAATGCGGTACCGAGCAAATTCAAAGCGACGCCACCGATGATTCCGAGCCCAATGATCATGGCTTGCGACGATTCATCATCGATGCCACCCGGAGTTGATGCCTCCATCACCCCTGCTGCCAATACGAGGGCAAAAATGCCAATGCCCGCCAGAATGGCAATAACAAAAGAGGTGATTCCCAGCGATGAGTGTTTCAACGCAGGCTCTCTTGTGACTGGCTGGTCGAGTTGTCCAAAGTGTGGTGGTTGGTATGGTTCTTGTGTCACTGAAGTTTCCAACGGCGAGTGCGTTTTTAGTCGCAGGTGTCGTAGTCCGTTCAACATTCTGGACCAGTTGCCACGACTCACTTTTCACACATCAATGAGTGTCGAACGCGTATTCTAGCCGATTTGAAGTGATGACACGTTCTAGGGTCGACGACCCAGAATCCGAATTAGCCACTTTGGCTGGATCAGTCGAGGGCGGATTGGCAATGGGAGCCAGTGGGTTTTTTGGCAATCAGCCTAGAGAGTAAGTTGGCAAGTGCCTCTCAACAGTCTCCGCAACATTGACACGCTGCATGCGAGAAGACCTCAAAAAGCTAGAAAAGATTCAGCAAGGTAATTCATCACCCAAAGCCAAGATGCGAGGGTAACGATACCAAGAGTCGCAAAGACCGGCCGGCGCTCATGCAAAAGTACGGCGGACGCGCCGATGGTCGTTAATGGGGTTAGGTACGGTACCCAAAACACTAGAAGTTCTATGACTATAGAACACCCTAGGTCGAAGCGTATAATCACTCCTACAGTAATGCAAACTACAAAATTTCCAACGAGTAGATTCAGGGCAGAACGCCAATGGGGATAAGCGGCGTCGAAGGTTGGGGCTTCTTCACGGTTCACTCTTGAAGCGAACTATAGCTGATAAGAGATGGGTGGGTATGAGTATCCACCGGAAGGGCAGTTGTTTGGCATCGATCGTCGAGAACTGTCAATCATCAGGCAGTAAATCGATTGAGAAGACGCGAGAGAATGGATTGGCCATGCAAGCCAGCTCAAGCTGGAGGCGTCTTCGCAGACCAGGCTGAGTCGGCATTGCTCCGACGCATTGAGCGGAGATCAGTTCCGAGATTTTGAGATTAGGGTGATCCGGACCTATTGGGATCCCGACTGGCTTTGAGTCGCCCGACCGGCTCCTCCAGCCACTCAAGAAGCATTCCTCCCTCGTATGTCTCAATGCTCTCTTTGTCGAATCGACGCAACTCACTGTGCGCCAGTTCAGCATCGCCTTGGTCGATCGCGTCGATCAATGCGGAGACAAATCGCTTGGTTGCACCTGAGTACCGGATCGAATCTTGGAATGTGGTGTCTAGTACTGCATAACCTGCTACAGCGCCAGCAAGCATGGCTGCAAACAGCGGACCGCAAATACGACGAAGAGTTGGCATGTCCTGCGATTCACCAAAGATCCAGCAGATAAGTAGAACGAAGAGAGCGATGAGATAGAGTATGGGTTCCATGCTTACCTCTGAAATCAGTCGATGGTCGGTTGCCAAATTGTATTCGTCTGGTAGCTCGATTTTCATCGGCAGATGTGGGGGTAATACATTTTCCTAACTAATTTCTTGCTGGTTCGAGGCGATAGCAAGCGTGTTCACACCCTGGACGATAGGCTGCGATTGACTGCCACGCGGTTTCAGTTTGAGAGTGTCTCAGTCGTTCGGCCTGTTTTGTTTCTTAAGAGATGCAGTTGAAGTAATGCCGGTATGTGACCGAGGAAGCTCACTTGAGTAGTGATATCGATAGGCTCACCCTGGAGGTATCAGTTTTCGAGGGAGATAACGGCGGCCATCACCAGGCGGCGAGAGTAAAACCAGCAAGAATCGAAAACGCTGACGCCGTTTCGGAGGAGGTTTGGTTATCTGTCCACGGACTCTTTGGGAAGCAGCTTGTCGTCATCAACAGGCAAGCGTTTAAGGATGACAATTACTGTGTTCTCTGGTTGATCGATATCAAATGATGTTGGCGGTCGAAATCCGCTGGCAGCTTCGCCTTCAAGGCCCTGCCCACAGTACTTTAGACGTAGTTCGAGACGGTCGTCTAAAAAACGATATATCCCGACAAACCAAAATACCGCTATCTGGTTCGGTGTATCAGTTATGTCGCGCAAATTGCCAACGCCGCGTTCATGCAGATATTGGTACGGTTTGATGTTACCATCTGCTGGGACTCGAAATTCGTACGTGCGTCGATAGTTTGGTGCGACATCAGCGCCATGGAGCACAAAAGATCGACCAGTTACATCAACGTTGATTTCGGGAATGTCCAGCTTGATTGCCGCTTCCTTTACCTCAGCAGAGACCTTCCACCGTCCTTGAAACCGTTTGTATTGGGCAGGAATGTCGGCGTCGTCACCGATGGCAAAGGACGGCAGTGCGACAATACATGCGATGACAGCGACTTGTCTCATCAGTTTTGGTCGGAAAACGAATATAGAAACACCGGTTCGAAACCGGAGAAATAGATCAAGTAAGGTTGTTTTCGGCGTAAGTCGAGGAAGACAGGGCTTGCAGAGAGACCTAGTGCTTATCCAAATACCCATCAGCCGATTGGACGCTAGCCCGCAATTCTCGTCGAAACCGGACACCAGCGAGTCTCGGCCGAGGCTCTCGGATGGGCTCCTAGTCTAGCGAGTGGCAAAGCAGCCATCCGTAGCTAACTTTCCGAGGGCACTACGTTCCGCTAGCTTCGCCGCCTCGCTACATTGAATTGCTCCGTCAAACCTTCGTTATCGGCCATGAAGATGATCGCCTTAGCTCTTGAAACTAATACAGTTTGTTCTTTGCGACATCACTGACGGATCGATATTCTGCTCTCCTCGATTGTCGCCCTCCGGTGTCGATTACGCCCAAGTACAAGGAGGAGAATAATCGGTAGGGCAACGATCAATACGTCGACAACAGCAGCAGACGCAAAGGTGCCACGTAGCACTATTGCATTGGATGAGACAACTAGCAGCTGTGCCGTTGTAGAAGACTCAACATAGTCGTGCCGTATAAAAACGAGATAACCATTGAGTCGGTTATCTGAGTCGAAACTTGCTGTGCACTCTGACACTGGAATGACGAGCAGATCCGAACGTTCGTCTATTACGTTTCGGTAGTATCCGGGAACCGCTGCGAATGGGGACGCGGAAATGGTTCGCCGGAACCAGGACAGATACTCCTCCTCGCCGTGAATTCGGTATGCATCGATATGTTGTACGGCTTTTGTAGGCCTGTCCGAGATGCAACCGCCCGATTCCACAGGCGGAATTCGAAACCATCCAATCCAAAGAGCAATGCTGCCAGTTAAGACTAGGAATTCAGCCATCGAGAGCTGTTTACGCATTCGTTTTCTAAAGGTCTCCGTGCAATCTGTTCATTCCTTGGGTCGTTGGCAGACTCTTGTCGATGCCATCTGTAATCCAAATCCAAGATCTGACTCGGGTTCAATTCGTGCATTTTGAAACAGGCTTTGGTCTTGACAGCCCGATCAGATTTGGGTGGTGACTTCTTTGAACTACCTCAGGTGGACGCAGGGTTGACCGCCTTGTGTGGTGCCGAGTGAATTTAAATGAGGAGTTCACTGGCTTCATCCGCTCTTCTCGCCAGTTGCCTTAATGATGCACCATCACTCTAGCCCGTGTTGTTGCCTCAAGTTGACGAAATAGAACCGCTAGGGTTGGAATGAACTGTGCTTGCAACGTTGACGCGGCCACGAGCAATACTTGGCTGGGAGACGCAGTTGGGCCCATCAGCGTCGATCGAAACAACATGCCAAACGATATTCCGCAAGTCGACGAAATAAACAATGCAAAGTAAGCTCGTCGCTGAGTCGAATGATTCGCTTCCTATTCCCACTCTCAAATCAGTATCGCTAAGAGAATCACATCGACAGCGGTGACATTGTTCCAATGGAAATCGATACGGTCGACGACTCAAAGCAATCGTACGGTTCCCATGATTCCCAGCCACGGCCGTGAGCCAAGCATCGTAACGATTGTTCTATCATAGCATCGCTGGACGATTGGCGTATCATCGAGTGCGGATGAGAATCAGTGATCCGAATCGGCTTCGACGATCCCGATCGTGTCATTGCTAGTCCTTTCCCAGTGGCCGCTTTTGATCAAGCCGTCGACATACTTGCGCTGTTGCTCGTCGGCAATCTTGACGCGAACCTTGGGGCAGCGCGGACCAGTATCCGTTTCGACGAAATCACCAACTTGTGCCCACTTGGAATGTTGCGCGGGAGATATGGTTCGAGTTGCTGTGGCTGTAGTCATTGATATGCCCCTTTCACGATCTGAATATCGGCCCAAAGAAGCAGGTCAATCCGACCGCTGCTGCAAAAGCTGTGAGCCCAATGGCTAAGATCCATTCGTAGCCAGGAAGTTCCGTATTACATTGAGTAACGGTTTTACCTCGCGTTGGTTCCACAATTTGATTGCATCAACACGCTTTTTGGGTGGATTCACCCACTAGCCTCATACCATTTCATGGTCATTGCAGATTTTCTATGGCTGATGATCGATGATCTTCATCAATGCGTCGGGCTCGCTGAATCAGATTGGACACGCCAGCCGCTTGAAATCCGTGGCTTGAATACTCGTCAATAGGCCAACTTTTGAGCCACTCCAGATGCTCTTTCGAGAGGAGGCCCTGATTTTCAGCTGTATCCTCGTCGATTGCCGCGCGCATCCGATCGGCTTCTTTCTCATGGGGATCAGGATCCCAACCGATTCATCGCAAAGAAGCTCTCCTCCACATTCGCTGAAGATGCTCTTTGAATTATATCGAGTTCTTCCACCCGACACGAAGACAATCAATTGATCCCGATGATGGGCAAAACGGGTTCTCCGCTAGCAGGTCATAAGTCGCTTCGGTCATGCTAGCCGATCAATCGCTACAAAGTGAATGCAAATACGTTTGAGAGAATCTGCACTAGCCACCAGAGCTGATGCAGTCTTGGTTCAATTGTCGATCCTCTCGACAAGTACGACGCCTGACTCTTGCACTCCTATGGAGTTACCGAGGACTTGAACCTCAACATCCTCGGCCGATTCGCACCATCGATGGTCAACGAACGCTTCAAAGGCGACAGGCCTCCCAGTTAGCGGATGCATGTAGCGAGCCTCATTCATATCCCATGCGATGACGACCGCTGCCG
>JBCCKZ010000266.1:0-7388 GCA_039027135.1 Planctomycetota bacterium | reverse complement strand
GGCAACGTATCGGTCTACTCTAAACTAGCCGTGCTGGCGTATATCGCCTTCAGCGACCACGCCATCGTCGATCGCGTTCGAAAGCGAACCCTACTACAGCAGGAAATCGTCTCAAGCCCAGCGGGCTCGAATACGACCGAGGAGTTTCCGTCATTCTTTGGTGATCCCCTCAATCGCGAAGGCTCGGGTGCACCAAGCTGGTTCCCATCGGAAATCTCGCAGCCACAGCCAAACAGCGTGCCGGAGTCTTTGCCGATCTGGCAAGCCGAAGCTAGCGCTCCAACCAGAATGTTACCGGGCCGTCGTTGACCAGACTGACCTTCATATCCGCGGCAAAGACACCCGTTTCAACAATAATTTCTTTCTCACAAAGTAGTTCGTTGAATCGCTCGTAGAGCTGTTTCCCGAGTCCAGGCTCAGCAGCATCCGTAAAAGCTGGACGTCTTCCCTTTCGACAATCTCCGTAAAGCGTGAACTGACTGACCGACAGGATCGAGCCCCCCACATCGATCAGGCTCCGATTCATCTTTCCATTCTCGTCATTGAAGACTCGGAGATTTGCGACCTTGTCGGCCAACCAGGCAGCTTCAGCCTCCGAATCCTCCCGGCCCACGCCGACAAGAATCAAGAGGCCTCGATTGATTTCCCCGACCACACTGCCCTGCACTGTTACCGAAGCACTACTGACTCGCTGGATGAGCAACCTCATCGAAGCAACCTTCTTCGCCACCTAGATATTGAATCAACCACTTTTGATCGAAGTGGCCTAGCGAAGTGTTTTTGTCTACACAGCTTCGCTAAACTAGGGGGTATGCGATTTGTTTGCCCGCACTGCAATGCCATCACAGAAGTCAGCCCTGAATTCATGGGTATGGTTGGGGAGTGCTATCAATGTGGTGCAACCATCGAAACGCCAGTTGATGGAACGGCCCCCTCATCCAATGAGCGTGCAAAGTCAGTCGCTCAACCCTCGAAAAAAAGATACATGCCACTCGGGATCGCGATCCTGTTGGTACTGGGACTGGTAACGACGGTGTACACGTTCTTTAGAGCCGGCGCCGCAACCATGAGATCGCTTTCCGACGCGAGGCTGCTGGGCGATACACAGCGTGAGCTTGCCCAAATCGCAGAAGCACTTCGAAACTATGAGGCTGACTATGGAAGTCTCCCGCCAGCGGTAACTCGTGACGACACCGGAAAAGCCATGCACTCTTGGCGGGTGTTGCTTTTACCTTATCTTGGCGAGCAAGGGATCTACGACGCATACGATCTCGACCTCCCCTGGGATGACCAGAAGAATCTCGATGCGATGCAGTGGAATATGCCTGCGGTCTATCGTCATCCCGGTGACGCCAATTCAAATGGCTGGTCAGACATTAAGACACCTGGCTACAGCCTCATAAGCGGCAATGGAACTTTGTTTCCAGCTTCCGGAGGACTTTCATTTAACCAGGTGACAGACCCAGCTGAACAAACCATTCTCGTTGTCGAATCGAAAATCTTCACTCCTCTAAAGTCATGGACGGAACCGTTCGATGTCGACTTTGGAAAGATGCGAGGCACCTTGCGAAATTCGGTGGGTAACGAGATCGGCGGATATGTCGAGGGGCAGGCCGTCGTCGCCACCATAGACGGTCGAGTTCATATCCTTGACCAACGCCATTCATCGCAGACGGTCTTAGCTTTAATCACGCCCAACGGCGGTGAACGACTAGCTGATGACACTCTTGATTAGTTGGACTTCGCGGCTCTTGCTTGGGCCGCAGAATGTGAGCCGCATCAAACATCAGTACTCCCCGATTCGCTCTCATCAAGTGATTCAGTAAACGTGATTGTGTTTCGAAATGGATCGATCACTTTCATGTCACGACTTTGCCAGGGCATCAATTCAATACTTGGTCGGTAGTATTTGTATTGTTTGGCAACGAGTTCACCATGAAGACTTTCCAAATCATCAACGGAAATACGAATTGAGGCTCCAGGGCAACAATCGCCGACGTGCTCCGAAAGATGAATGACACACTCGTCCCTTGAAACCCCCATGTACAGCGGAGTCCCTGGTTCAAAACGAAACTCGAAGTCAACTTTAAAGCCCAGGAATTCAAGATAAAACTCTCGCGCCTTAGCCTCGTCAAAAATGCGAAAAATCGGTGTTGATGATTGAAGCATTCAACCAGCCGATGTCATGCTTGGTTCGCTTACGCTTTCCGAATTTTGAGGTTTTGGCTGCGGTGCTGCCATAGCTTTTTGAATTTCTTCTTCAAGTGTTTGACTCGATACCTCAACACGAATCGCTGTGATCCCCGCGCGAGCTAGAACGTCAATCGCAAAGTCTTGCTGCCATGAAAATTTCTGATCATTCACTCGACTGTCAATCAAAAAGACGCCTAATCGAATCCGTCCTTTCGAATCGCAGATCACAAAATCGACATTGCGACGGTCGAGCTGAACCACAGACTCGAAATGCTCCATGGCATTTTCGAACTCGAGTAACTCAGTCAGCCTCTGTCGATACAAGATAATGCAGTCATCAGGAGTCGCGGCGATGATGCGACTCCAGCACCCTCGAAACTCCGCTTCAATGACGCACTTTCTAGGTCGTGCGATCAATTCATCACTGATCTCCGGCGCTTGGCTAAGCGGCGCGTCGACTAGGCCAGCCGACTGCAAAACCCCTTCCGCCCATTTGGGTATTCGCACTTTAACGACCTCTAGCCGATCCTAACGTAGATGAATGAATCGTCGAATGCTTTGTTCATGGCTCGCGTTTCGATTTGAAGGTTCAAACGACTAACGCCCCGGCATGCCATTGTACGCTAAGGCGAGCTTAACGCGAGATCCTGAACGATTGCGGCTTTAAGCAACTTTACGAATGCCGACGTCTCAAAATCGCTCTTGTGTCCTAGCGACGTGTAAAAAGAATACCCACCGTCAGATCGATGAAACTCCCAGGCTACTGGTTCAACTGGATCACTTAACTCCCCCGCCTCGGCCGAGAGTTCACCGTTGGCAATGATCTCAGCCTCCGCATGAACGGGCGAAACCCGATAGAGCGAACCTTTTGATACAAAGCCTTCATCACTTAGGTCCGCTCCCCCAAAACTCTGTACGAAACGGATTTCGGGAAGCCGATCGTTCTTAAAGTGATTCGTATAACTTCCCCCAAACACGTCGGCATCCCAGGAAGGCCAGTCCGCATACCCCTCGGCCGGTGAGTCTTTCCGAAGACTGAACGCATGGTTGGCGGTTCGAATTCCTATGACGGGTTTTCCTGACTCGACGTAACGCCGAATGAGGCTCAGCTGCTTCACAGGTGGAGTTCGACGTCGAACACTCACTATCAAGACGTCCGCATCTTTGATGGCTTCGATGCCGACGAATCGATTTCGGTCATCTGATGAAGCGCGTACGAAAACAACTTCGAATTCTTTTAAATGCTCCGAGGCAAACTTCGCTAGCGACTCATCTGTTTCGTACTCTCGTTCGGCGACCATCACGACCACCGTTGGCTTTTCAATACTTGCTTTAGCTTCGAGCGTTTCCTCCGCAAAAGAAAACTCGCAAAGACCGAACAACAAAAGAGTCGGTACAAGAAAAAACCCTCGAAACACTTGCATCTTCAATCCCGAAAATCAGATCCCAAATGGCAGCCGCTTCTTGAAGACATCCTCAAGGAGCCATACCGCTGAACTCGAAAACAAACTGCGATTCAAACGGCCGGCCCCACCCTTCTAAACTTTGCGAGGCCATTCTTTGATCGAAAGACAAGAGTCTAACCCACGCCCGCGGAGCTTTGGTACTTTCGCATTGCGTTTTACCGCCACCTGCATCGTGCTGCCTTGGCATTGACAATTATCCGGCATGCAATTCCCCGCCCCCTGGTCAACTTGGTTGCGGATCTCGCACAAGTCTCTGTGCCTTTGCTTTCGTAAACTTCAGGGCATGCGATACCCCGTTTGGCTCAGCAGGCGAACTTTCCTGGCACGCTCGACTTCACTTGGCGTCACTGATCTTGCATCGAAGTTCGAGGTGGCCTGACGTAATTCTAAAGCTGACGAAGCGATAATACGCCTTCGATGTCTCTGATTTCTCCTAGAACGCCATCATCAACGCTGCTATCCAGATCGATGATGGTGTAGGCCACTTCACCCCGCGACTTGTTTAGAAGGTCTGCAATGTTCGCACCTGCGTTAGCAAGAATCGTTGAAATCTGACCAACCATGTTTGGGACATTGGCGTTGGCGATCGTCAGACGGGTCGTCTGAGTTCGCGGCATGACCGCATCGGGGAAGTTCACCGAATTACGGATTGTTCCATCCTCCAGGTACTCGCGGACTTGATCAGCCACCATGATCGCGCAATTCTCCTCTGCCTCCTCCGTTGATGCACCCAAGTGCGGAAACGAAAGCACCTTTGGGTGCTGAAGTAATTGCTTGGTAGGGAAGTCAATCACGTAACTGTGCAAATGCCCCGAGTCCAGTGCGGAGAGCACCGCGTCATCATCACAGATTCCACCTCGAGCAAGATTGATCAGGATGCCACCCTTCGCCATCATCGCAATGCGTTCGGCGCTGACCAAACCACGAGTGGCATCGAGAAGCGGGACATGAACAGAAATGGCATCGCATTGGCTGAATAGGTGATCCATGTTGACCGCCTGCTCGACTTTGCGAGAAAGTGACCAAGCATTCGAAACCGAAATCGCGGGATCGTAGCCGAACACCTTCATCCCCAAAGAAGACGCGGCGTTGGCAACCTTCACACCAATGGCCCCGAGACCGATGACGCCGAGTGTTCGCGAGGGAAGCTCACCACCAACGAAATTCTTCTTGCCCGCTTCAACCGCTTTGGAAATTTCTTCGTCCGTCCCGGATACGGAAGCCGCAAACTGCATCGCCCGATCAATGTTCCGAGTGGCCATGAGCAAGCCAGCCAAAACTAACTCTTTCACTGCGTTCGCGTTCGCACCTGGAGCATTGAATACCGGCACGCCTCGGTCGGTCATTGCTTCAACTGGAATGTTATTCACGCCGGCACCCGCACGACCGATGGCGGCTACGGATTCCGGGATATCCATATCATGCATCTTGAAAGAACGAAGCAAGATCGCATCGGGCGAACTCGCTTCAGACGTCACCTCATACTGATCCCTCGGCAAACGCGACAAACCTTTGACGGAAATATTGTTGAGGGTGAGGATTTTACGCATGAAAGGTGTATAGCTTGAGTTGAGAGGAATGCAAAAAGATCTTCGCGACTATCGCGAAGCGAAGTCAGTCATGAATTGAGCCAACTTCTCGACACCCTCGATGGGCATCGCGTTGTAGACGCTGGCTCTTACTCCACCGACGCTGCGATGGCCCTTCAGGTTCGCGAGTCCCGCATCAGCGGCACTACCGATGAAGGCCTGAAGCTGGTCGTCACTGGGCAAGTTAAAGGTGACGTTCATTCTTGATCTCGCGTTCTCATCCGCATGCCCGACATAGAAGTCGGGATTTGCATCGAGCACATCGTATAGCAATTTTGCTTTGGCTTCGTTGTGATCCCGCATGCTCTCAAGATCTCCAAAGTTTGATTGGATCCACTTGAGGACTTTGCCCATCACGTAGATGGGAAAGGTTGCCGGCGTATTCCACATCGAACCGGCATTCGCATGATTCTTATAGAGAAGATACCCAGGAAGCGAATCGCTCCCGCGATCAATGAGATCCTTTCGGATGATGACAACCGTGGCCCCCGCTGGCCCCGCATTCTTCTGAGCACACGCGTAAATCAACCCGTACTTGGAGATATCCAATGGTCGCGAGAACAGATCGCTCGAAGCATCGCAAACCAGCGGAACATCCGAAGGCACCTGAGGTTCGGATTGAAACTGAACACCCTGAATGGTCTCGTTACAGCAATAATACGCGTAGGCCGCATCTTCCTTGACTTCAAAGTCACCCGCTCCCGGAGCATGGTTGAAATTGGTTGATGAAGCATCGTAAACAACATCTACCTCTCCTTCCTTACGAGCTTCGGTGAGTGCTTTCTTACCCCAAGAACCGGTAATCAAATACGCGGCGGCGGCATCCTGACTACGAAGCAGGTTGGCGGGAATCATAGAGAACTGCAACGTGGCCCCGCCTTGGACGAACAGCACCTCGTGCGTCTCGGGGACGCGAAGCAATGATCGAATGTCTTCGACAGCCGACTCGACGATATCGACAAACACCTTCCCCCGGTGAGAGAGCTCCATCAACGAAGCTCCCGCCCCCGGTAGACAAACCATTTCTCGCTGAACCTCTTCTAGCACCTGGACCGGAAGCACGGCTGGCCCGGCCGAAAAATTGAAGACACGATCAGCTGCACCCGTCGCTGCGATGTCGACGGAACCTTGGGTTGAGACGCTCAAGGGATCTCTCTGGAAATAGATGAAGGTCTGGCGAGGAAACGATCCAAGAGTTTAGAGATCCGGTCAAAAGCTGTGAATGATGGTCGCCCTAAAGATTTGAAACCTCTTTAAAACCCTCAGCCACATCCCGCTCGCTTGCGGTTTTGGGAAAACCACGTTCTCCAATCCCTGCCGATTCGCATCTTTCTGAACGGGTATCTGAGATGGATGTCAGATTCCAAATTCATCAAGCCAATCCTGAACCTCGTCATTCGGCAAACCTGCCTCGGGTTTGGAAGGTGCCCTGCCCTGCCCCCCATTCACGGAGGTTCTTCCCCGCTTTAAGTGCGGGGATAGCCGTATCTTTCCATCAAGAACGTCATCGAACCAAGTCTGGGACTCTTCGTGATTACAATTCCGACGCCGGGCGGCTTCCTGAAGCCGTCGATCACCGCTGATTACCGTGAGCGTTTTCGGGGCACTGTGGGCGGCGATAATGGCCTCAACTAAATCATCCGCCTCCGGAAAATCCACGGCGAACCGAACATCGATTCCGTGATGGATTATTCGAGATTCGCGGCCCGGAGGAGGGTCCGCCGCATCGAATACAACACAGCATCGTCTGCAGGTCTCCTCGTCGAGATGTTCGGCCAAACGATCGAGAAGGCTCTTTCTTTCGCGGCGCAGCCAATCTGGCGTTGGATACCGCGGCGGTGCGGTGGGTGCAATAACGTTGTAGCCATCGATCAGTAGCCACAATGATTCAGACCTGGACACGATGCCCCCTGGAATCTGAAGATCGAAGAAGCTCAGCCTTCAGGTTGGCCAGCGAGATCATCCGCGTTCTGAATGTTGCCTCGCGAATCCGCATAGATCAAGAAAGCCAGCCAAACGAAGCAAAGACATTGTCCTATCAAAGCTGCGATAGCAACGGCAACCGTCCCCATCGCAGGAAATAGTACCAAGGTCGCAACCACCATCACCACCATGGCAACCACACGAGCCTTGATCGGGG
>JBCCKZ010000265.1:0-7411 GCA_039027135.1 Planctomycetota bacterium | reverse complement strand
GCTCGCTGTAGTTAAACGTGTAAGCGTGGCTGTAGAAGAAGTTGCCAGTCGCAGGAACAACTTCCCAACCGATGATGGTGTAGAAGTGACCAACTTTGACCGACAGGTCGCCGTAACCAGCTTCGACGTAGAGCTGAGGGATGGCGTGGCCGTAGCCATTTTCGCCACCGTTGTCCCAGCTGTTGTCCCAACCGCGTGGGTCGGTGCCGAAAGCCTGAGTGTTCTGAGCGTCGATACCGTAGACGTAATCGATACGTCCACCGATGTCGAAGCCGCAGCTCGTGTCGATTGCCTTCTCTGCGTACAACCATGCTTGGTGCAAGTTGTATTCGTCGGGACGATCGTTGAAGATCGGAAGAGCGTCGCTGTGGTATCCCATGGATACCCAGCCGCCGATGTCCCAACCATCAGGAGCGTCGGAGAAGAGCTTGTAGGGATCGCCCAAGCAGCAGTCTCCACAAAGGCCAGGAAGTTCGCATCCCGAACCACAAGCTGAGTCACATCCGCAAGCTGAGTCGCACCCAACATCACATCCGCTATCACAGCAAGAATCGACAGTTTCACAGCCGCAAACGGGCTCTCCACAGTCACATCCGTCCATCTCGCAACCACTGTCGCAAGCGGTATCGCAGGAGGAATGTCCTCCCAGCAATCCAAAGCCGGCAAACGCGTTGCCGCCCATTGTGCCGCACGCCAAAGCGGCGACCAAAGCTAATTTGGTAAGCTTCATTTGCTTATAACTCCCCAGTTATTCCATTCTCGGGTTTCGATCGGATCCGGTCCGCACGACGAAAGCCGCTCGGCCAAGGTATCGGAAACGCTCCGTTCCCTCCGTCGCTCGGATGGGGATTTTCTCCCATCTTCCGAAGCTACGCCCGGTCGTCACGTGCCTTATCGAACCGCGAGTATGTAAATACGTGGATTTCTTGGTGGTGTCGTTGCAAATTAACAGGGAGGCCTTCGGGTCGACACCATTTGGAGAATTGCTCAAGCGGGGCAAAGTTTGACGAAGGGGAAAGGCTGAACGCTCACGTTGCCCCCTATGACATCAATCTTGCTTTGGCAAAAATCCGATGACCCATTTCCATCGCTACCCGTTGCAATCGCATCATGGCCTTTTGGCGCTCCAAGAAATCGGCGGACGATTCCACCGAAGAAAAATCGAATCGTCCTTCCGAGAAAACACCCGAAAGTGATAGCTCCAGCGCACCTAAATCAGGCGGCCTGCTCGGCAGGATGCGAGGGGCGCTCCAGAAAACTCGCCAAACACTCAACACGGATATCCGCGACCTCTTTAAAGCGGAGGGGCGACTTGTTGACGATGACTTTCTCAAGGACCTTTTTGAAAAGCTCGTTCGCACGGACATGGGCGTGTCCGCCTCAGAGGAATTACGCGATCGTATCGGAAAGAAGTTTCGCGCTCGGATGGTTGATTTCGAAGAGGTGCTCGATGGCATCGCCGAAGAAACCGCGGAGATGCTCCAGCAAGACTCCGCCGAACTGACCTTTGCCACCGAAAGCCCTACCGTGATTCTCGTCGTGGGAGTCAACGGGAGTGGCAAAACCACATCGATCGGCAAGCTTTCACAACACCTTGTCTCCAGTGGCAAGAAAATTGTCCTTGGTGCCGGCGATACTTTTCGTGCGGCGGCCGTTGAACAGCTGACTATCTGGTCAGAGCGGGTCGGTTGTGAAATCGTTACCGGGAAACCCGGAGTAGACCCCGCCAGTGTGGCTTTTCAAACGGTTCAGAAAGCGGTCGAGACCAAGGCCGATGTCGCATTGATTGATACCGCTGGACGGTTGCAGACCCAAACGAATCTCATGCAGGAGTTGGATAAGATTCGCAGAGTGGTCAGCAAGCACAATCCCGAGGCGCCGCATGAAGTGCTGTTGGTTCTCGATGCAACAGCGGGTCAAAATGCGATCAGCCAGGCGAAAAACTTCAGTGAGGTCGCCGGCTGTACTGGCATTGTCCTGGCTAAGTTAGATGGCTCGGCGAAAGGCGGTGTGATCCTGCCAATTCGACGTGAATTCAGCCTTCCCGTGAAATTCGTTGGTCTCGGCGAAGGAATCGAAGACATCGCCAAGTTTGATGCAACCGCCTTCGCCAAAGCTCTCTTTCAGTAGATCGTTCGGATGCACGACCGACGCCCATCGGTGAGTCAATGAGCCGTACGAGGGGCGCCGGCGACGCCTCGTGTCCCCGTGATCCAAAACGAGGTGTCCATCAAGCCGATCACAGAACTTTGCGACGCGCGAAACCTCAGACAGCTACAGCGAACTGAGTTTCCCGTAGGTGGATTCCGAATCAACGGAACAGTTTCATCATCAACCGGATGAAGTGTTGAAATCACCTTTTGTTTGAAGCCTTTTCTCGAGGTGCTGCGGTCCTATCTTAGGCATCGGACGCGATTTTGCGTCAAAGGCTCAATCGGGAAGGTTGAAGTCCCCAAAGTCAAAAGGAATTGAATGGATGCTCTAACGCACGAATGGAAGTCATGCCACGCAACACTAGTGCCTTATTTGGTCAGCTGATTCGAAGTCACGGTGTGGTTGTCGTGTCTCTATTTGCTGTGGTTGGTGTAGAATCGGTTACCGGCAACCAACCCATTCGATTTGACTTGGCGCCCGTCGCTGAGGCCGGGGCCACCGAGACTTCCGGCGAAGTCCGGCTCACGCTTGCTTTGTCATCCATCATTGAGACTCCTCGCCTTCCTAAAATTGACCAATGGATCGTTCGTTGTCGGCCGCGAGGAGAAAGGACTCGCGTCGTTGACTACTCGCCGCGCACTGAAGTCGCTAGCGATCTCGCTTCACCGATCAAGGTTCAGGAGCAATCTGAAGACTCACTCGCTGGCGGTCTCGCTTTCGACGGTGGTTACGGACACCTCGCAAACGCACATTTCGGCGTTGATAAAGCTGAGAAAAGTTCTCGCAGTGAAACCTATGATCGATTGCCTTCAGTCCAGGCCGTGACGGCAGCGGGATCGATTGACCGTGGAAGTGGCGTCTATTTTAAGTTGCGTTGGACGGCTACTCAGGTGCTCGAAGGAGAGAAACGATTCGAACTCACCCTATCGGTGCCATTGGGCTGGAGAGCCGGCATGATCGACGTGGATGTCGAAGCGTCGGCCTTTCGAGACGGCTTTGGTGGTATCGGAGGCAGTGACCAACTCATTGGCCAAGCTCATTTCACAGTCGTTGCGTTTCGTAGTGGAGATGCAGACGCTCGCGAGGCGGCATGGGATTTGGCAAATGCCGAACGGCATCTTCGGCGAGTTCACGAGAATTCAAAAGAGGACAAACACGACCGTTCTTTGCCGGGGCTCATCCGAAGCTTCGCGGTCAAACTCGATTTGAACGAAGAAGCTGCTGTCGAGAACAAGTGGATTGAAAGGCTTGTCAGCGGGCGAGCTGATCCACACCTCGACAAGGTCATCGTCAAATTACCCATGAAGTTACGGCTGGCCGCACTGAAATACAACGACTGTGTCCAGATGATCGAGCGACTCGGTCAGACTCGACGGCTTTCGGCGCTCACGTCAACTCGAGCCAATCAATACAACGACTATGGCGTTTATGATCCACTCGATGCGTCACCGATGAAGGCACCGGCAATGGTCAATTCGCGCTGAAGAAACCCATCGTTTCAAGCACTTCTCGTCCAAGTGGATTTTCAAGAAATTGCTGATGGCAAGCCTCACATAGGTCGAAGCAATCGTGGCGAACTTGTTCGCTCGAACTGGGAGTGTCCTCCGGCTCATTCTCTTTGAGGCTCTCGTGCAGTTCACCGAGCGAGTCGGCTTCCTCATCGATCCAATCATCACCCATTTCAGAAATGACGTCTTGAGACGAAGACGATTCGACACATCCAAGGGAGTGAATCGTTAACTGAACTACATACCGGGGGCGATCCGGAGTTCCAATCGAGCATTTACATCGATCACACGTATAGTGAATCATCGACGACCCTTTAGTTCGCGCCTTAGTTGCCCCACCACCGATACCATCATGTTAGTGATGTCGGACAGTGCCACACAAGCTTTTAATTGGTTTTCTTAGTCACTGTTTTATAAGGGGCCAAACGTCAACGCTGGGCGTCTGTCTTGCCTGGCCATGTATCCGTTCGGAATGGCGTCAATGGCAAGCCCTCCTTGCTTTGAACGTTGACGATGGGGTTATCGGCCCAGCCGTAACGAACAGCGACGGGTTGTTCAACCGACGTCGATTGCACTTGGATCGTATCCGAATCGATGATTTTCCCATCGGCGTTGTAAAAGACCTGATCATCACCGGCGATCGTGAATCCAAGTGTTTCCTGAACATCAAAGGTTTCGAGTCCAGCGCCAACCAATTCAAAATCGATCAATGCTTTTCCATCTTCAAAGCGAACCTCTTTGAGTCTTGGACTCTCACTGGCAAATTTGTAGCCATAATCCTTCGTTAACGCGAGCCGCGCCAAACGCATCGCCACCGTCTGTTTGTCGGTAGGATGAATATCCTTACCTTCACCCGCGTCAACGATGACCGCTTGTCCGGTATTTGGAAGGCTCAACGCCATCGTTTGGGCCTCGCGAAGCTCCGCCCAGTCACTCATGCCAGGCTCTTCGACTTCCACGCGGAAATCGGCAAGCTGAACCCAGTAGAAGGGGAAGTCGCCTTGGTTCCAATCTGAACGCCACTTCGTGATCATGCGTGGAAACAAGTCGCGGTACTGAAAAGCGCGGCTTGAATTGGACTCGCCCTGGTACCAGATCGTTCCCCGGATGGAATAGCCGATGATCGGGTTGAGGACTCCATAATAAAGATTACCCGGCCGGTGATTTCCGGTCAGCTGATTTCTTGGTCGACGAGGTGACGCACCTTTCTTTCCATTGGCGACCCACTTTTGTCGACGCTCTTCGTACTTGGCTAGCTCAGCTTCGAAGTCGTAGTTTGTGGAAAGCTTCTCCCATCTCTCGAGCAATGGATCATACATCTCCGGTGCTTCGGCAAGTGTTTCTTCCGGGACCCAAGCTTCAGCAGCGGATCCACCCCAAGCGTTGTTGATTAGACCGACCGGGACGCCCAGCGTTTGGTGGATCGTTCGTCCGAAGAAATAACCCACCGCCGAAAAGCCTTGAACTGAATCAGGCGTACACGCTTCCCATGATCCGTTAAAGTCGTTTGCCGGTTCGCGAGCGGCAACATTGGGAACTGCGATCAGTCTTAGATTCGGGTAGTTGGCCGATGCGATTTCGACATCGGCATGGTTGGAATTGGCAACTCGCCACTGCATGTTTGACTGACCGCTGCACACCCATACTTCGCCGATCAGAACGTCTGCGAAAGTCTTCGACTCTTTACCTGACGAGATGGTCAACGAGTGAGGACCACCTGCCGACATCGAAGGCAGACTCACATCGAAACGACCTTCATCGTTGGCCTCGGTGCTGATCGAACGGTCGTCCATCGAAACCGTAACGCTCGCTCCGCTCTCAACCCATCCCCAAACATGGATTGGCTGATCACGTTGCAAAACCATTGAATCACCGAAAACAGGTGAAACCTTGATTTCGGCAGCCGCGTCCGTAGCCAGCAGTCCCGATAAGGTGATTGCGCCGGCAGTGACCAGCGAGAAGATTCGGCTAAATAGTCTTGGTTGTTTGGGGCCAACGTGTCTCATGAACCATACCTAGCGGTGAACGAAGTGGAGTCGTCCTCGACATTCTAGTTCATGGCGTGACCGCTAGGTGAATCGTCGGTGGGCCCTCATCAAGGCTACTTCTTGGCGATCGGTTCCATGTCCTTAAGCGACTTGCCCAGTCTTTTCTTGGTCGTTGTCGAACGGCGGCGATTGGTAGTCTTTTTTGCCGTTGTTGGCGAGGATTCACCACCCGTGCCCTCGGTCGCAAACAACGCTGCGACTTGAGGTGACATGGACTCGTCGTCTTTGGGCATCCCGATCTGCTCAACCGCATCGCCCATCCCCGCCAGGACGGTTCGGCGTACTGCATCACGCAACCAATCAAAGAAGTTCAGATTCATGGTATTGCCAGGATTGTCAAAAGGAAAAATTGCGATGGAAGTGACTCAGGGCGTTACGAGAACGCTCATCGAAGACTGGTGCGCATGTCGAATACGCCAACAAGAATTGAGGCTGTAGTGGGATCTTGCTTGCCATGTCCATAGGACTTCGGCAAACATGCCGTGAAACCAAAACGTCGGAAGATCACGCTTGACTGAATTTGAAGCCATTGTCTAAGGCCATGGAATCGAAGCAATTTCTACAGGGATCATGATGCGATTTCGAAAAACTCGGACATGGGTCATCACGGCAATTGGTGCCTCCGCCATTTCATTGAGCGGCTGTCGTAGTCTCTCACGCGTGCCCGTATTTGGCAGATTCGCTGGCAGTCCACCGTCGGCCGATACGCTCGCGGCTGCGGAGCCCACAAGCGCTTTCCCTCAGCCGCCGAGTAACTCGGCGACGCCGCAAGCGATCGCTTCAATCGCCGGGGGCACCGCAGTGCCGGCCACGTCGACGCCGGGTGTGCCGTCTCGCGGGCTTTCGGTTCCCGGTGCCCAGCCACCCGGTTTGGGACTTCCTGGATCAAGAGTCGCGAGCAATGCGCTGCCAGGTACGAATTTCCCCTATGGTGGCGACCCTGGGCAATCGGCTTCGCCTGAGGGGCCTTATGGCGGCGTGAATTCACTTGCCAGCGCGAAGTCCTCCGCATCTCCGGTCAGCTATGCCGCTGCGGCAGCAAATGGCTTCCCATCCCAGAACTCAACTAGTAACGCGACAACTCCTTCCGCATCCAGTTCGGAATCGGGTGGTGGATTTAAGATGCCACCTCTCACGCCTCCATCGACGAGCGGTTCGGGATCCTCATATCAGCTTGCCGACTCCGGTGGTTCACCAGCTGTCGGAAATGCAGCACCAACGCCTCAAAACTCTGGCTTTTCAATTCCAGATAGCATGACGCAAGGGGCAGCCGCAGTCGGCCTTGCAGCAAACGAAAACGTTGATCGCGCGGTGGCCGCTAGCCCCTCGACCCAGGGAGCTTACATACTACCCGACCAGGCGATGGCTTCAGTCCAACCTACAGGTGAGCCCCAAAAGCCAGCACCACCTATGGAACTGACGATGCCGCCACTTCCTGATAGCACGGTTGCCGGTGCAGCGTCATCTTCCTCCCCTTCCGCGTCGGTTGCTCACGCGGCGGCTGCAACGACTCCAAACTCGGCACCGGTCGCGCGGCGTGCGGGATACGCTCCCGGATCGACTGGCTCCGCAAGTTCGTATCCGTCATCGAAGGCCGAAGCACCATCGGCTAGCGGTTCCTTCTATCGCTAACGCACCGACCCAAAGTGGTCATTTTGATTGCCATCAAAGATGCAGCCTGCAATTCAACCTTCCTCGCAG
>JBCCKZ010000264.1:0-7425 GCA_039027135.1 Planctomycetota bacterium | reverse complement strand
GCCTTCGACGAGCCGTTTGATGAGCCTGCGATGATTGAAGTTCTCGTCACGCCGCAAGCCGGACCCAGTCCTTCGAACGTTGCTTCTTGGACAGGTGAGAATTGTTTCTATATCTTCGTTTCCGAGGGTCGAAATTGGGGGGCGGGGATCCTGATAGATGGTCAGATCCAGTTGGAGATTGCGACGAAGCCTATCGAGATGAACCAGGCCATCATTATCGCAGGACGTTGGGACGGTACACAGTTAAGCGTTTTGATCGATGGACAGTCTGTCGAAACAACACCCAGCGAGTATCCCCTGTTTAGCACGGAACCAATGCTCTGCTTTGGTGGTTTGCCTGATGGGCTGTTGCCGGCTGAACAGGGGACCAGGTTCTTTACAGGCTTGATTCAGGCGGCTCGGGTGTCCAAAGGTATGTTGCCACAGCCAGCTCGCAATCGAGACGAGCTGTTGAGACCGAATAAGTCATGCATCGCTCAGTTTGACTTTAGCGACATTGAAACTGATAGGACCGAAGGTTTTTCCAGCCGTCATTACCTGCTTCAATTGGTCGACACTCAGTAGACGCAAGCTAAGCGATCGAGTTGTCGATGATTCAGCATGGATGATTAGACTGTTAGGCACTTAGAATTGTTTGCTCCCCCTCGTTCAAAAACAGGCATCACTTGACCCAACGCAAAGTAGTATTCTTTTGGCCAGCGAGTCAGCTGGGCGTTTTGTCAGCGTTTGCCTGTGTATTGCTTGCCATGGCGTTTAGGGCAGAGCAATCAAAAGCCGATGGTTGGCGTCTGTTTTCTCGAGAACTGGCTCAGGCTCAGGAGGATCTTCAGCGTGGGCGTGATCGTTTAAAGAGCTTAGGTCCGCTGGTACTCCGGCAGACGGCACCTCAATCGGGGGCCCAGTCGAACATGAGACCGGAGTTACCGCCTCAGGCTCCCTGGGTCCAAATTGATCTCGGCGATGTTGAGTCATTCGATCAAATCATGATCGTTCCCGCGCTTGGTGTTACCAATAATGAGGAAGCAACGTCTTATGCATTTCCCGAACGGCTACGTGTTGACGTGTCGAACTCAAGAGAGTTTGACACCTTCGAGCTCCTATATGATTCGGCGGATGAACCGATTGATCGCAAGAGTCCGTTTCCGCTGGTAGTCGAGACTTCGGGAACTGAGGCAAGATACCTGAGATTGACGGTTCTGGAGTTGGCTCAGGTAACCGGCCGATGGACATTTGCACTTGCCGAAGTGATGGTCATTCGCGGTGACCGGAATATTGCTTTGAACCGGAAGGTTTCCATGACAGAAGGTGCGAGAATTCCGCCTATTTGGAAGCCCGCATTTCTTGTGGACGGGCGATCGCCACTAGGACCTCCAATATTGCCAGCTAAGTCTGATCAAGAGTTACCCAGGTTTGACGGAGTTTTTCTCGAATCGACGCAACAGGAAGAAGAGTTATGGTTTCAAATCGATCTAGGGCAAGTTGAGGCATTTGATTGCGTGCGTTTGTTTCCGGTTCATGCGCGACTTGGCGCTGATGTGCCCGGCTATGCATTTCCCTCACGCTTTCGAGTCGAGTGTTCCGACGACACGTCTTTCAATAAGTCGAGGACTCTGTTTCAGACCAAATCAGACTTTGGCAATCCGGGAACATGCCCTGTGGTTTTGACGTTCGGTGAAACCAAGGCTCGATGCATTCGTATTGTTTCCGAGCAGAGTTCACTATTACCGATGAACAAAGCGGGCTTTGCAGAGGCTCAGGTGATGCGAGGAAGCCAAAACATCTCGTATGGTAAGTTAGTCAGTTCGCCGTACGAAAGAGAGAATAGTCCGTTGGACCTGCTCGTTGATGGTGTGGCTAGCTACGGGCCCATCGCCAAATTGGACGACTGGAGCGAACGTTGGGCTTCAGTTCGCAAGGTTCAATCCGACATCCGTTTGGCCGAACAGAGAATTGAACGTGACTTGCCTGTCGCCCAGAGTCGCGCCGCCTGGACGGCTCTCGCTTTGGGTGGTCTGTTTGTCTTGTCTGTGACTTTGTCGATTGGTTGGCAGCGGAAGTTGCGCATGAAGAAGGCTACAGAGTTCCGTATGCATCTCGCTCGAAATCTTCACGACGATATCGGTAGTAATTTAGCAGCCATCGCGAGAATCGGCGAAGTAGGTGGTGCCATTACTGAGGATCCGGCGGCTCAAGAAGACTGGCAAGCAGTAAGGGAGCTCGCCGGCGAATGTACTGAGGCGATGAGGGAAACACTGTGGTTGCTCGGCGGACCTCGAAGAACTGGAGGGACGCTGATAGAAGAGCTCAAGACGATTGCGTCCAGGATGCTGGTGGGGATTGATCTGAGTTGGAATTCCGAGAGTGAGGATCAAGGCTTTACGCTGGATGAAGAGACCGAGCGTGAGATCGTACTTGTGTTTAAAGCGATGCTGGCCAATATTGCCGGCAGCTCTAATGCGAGCCGGGTCGTGATTGAGAGGCAGGTATCAGATTCGCGTTGGAGACTTTGTGTGGAGGATAACGGCACTGGTTTTGATGTTGCCGCTTGGGAGAACCGAATGCAAAAGAAGGGTATGGGTCTGGAGAGTATGAGGGCACGCATGAAACGAGTCGGCGGTCTGATTCATATCGATTCGGTGCCCGGTGCCGGTGCTCGTCTGATGATTGACGTCTTGCGATAGGTGAGAGTGTGGAAATGAGTCATCGACTACCTGAGATCGAGATCTGGATCATCGAAGATAACGCGAGATTTCGCAAAGCAACGTCGCGTGGCTTAGGTGTCTTGGCGGGTGAAGTACGCTCGCGTGAGTTTGGCAATTGCGAGGACGCGATCGAGGTGATCGATTCGGGAGATCATCCCGATATCTTTTTGATGGATATTGATCTTCCCGGTATGGATGGCATCGACGGGATTGGTGCAATCAAAGAACGGCTGCCCGAAGCGATCGTTCTCATCCTGACGGTGTTTGAGGATGATGAGAAGATCTTTCGCGCGCTCAAGGCCGGGGCCTCGGGCTACTGTCTGAAGTCTGATTCAATCTCAAAGTTGTGCGAAGCGGTTGAACAGGTCATGCAGGGTGCGGCTCCCCTTCATCCACGAATTGCCGTGCGTGTCTTGGAGATGTTCGCTGACCTCCCCGAGAAGCGGAAAGACTATGGCCTGAACGATAGAGAACAGCTGGTTCTGGAGGCCATGACGGAAGGTCTGGCGCGGAAGCAGATCGCGAGCCGACTCGATTTGAATCTGCACACGCTCGACTATGTGACTCGGTGCATTTATCGAAAGTTGCATGTCAACGGAGCGACGGCAGCCGTCGCACTGGCGCTTCGTGAGAAGCTTTTTGAGCCCCCGGAGTAGATCTGGAGTCGATCTGGAGTCGATACTAAGTCTCTCCAACGGTCCTTCTGTCTGCATCTACAGGATGGAGAGAGACACCGTGAGCCGTGAATCGAATATGAGCGAAGCGAATGAAGGTGCCGGGCAAGCATCTATCATCCTATCTCTCCCGCCTGATCTCTCATCTTGATCTTTCGCACAGCGACCCGGCCCGGTGCCTACGCGGCTGCGCCGCATCCGGCCCACGGCTCACCATGCGCTCGGTTTACGGGATTTCGTAAACTCCCGCACGATCATTCGTAAATTGCTCGAGGCGCGTTTTTCATTAGTCTATGGGAATGTTTCGCCCGCAACTGTTTCATTGTGTTCTGCTCTGCTCCGTCGCACTCATCGTTCAAACCGATGCCGACGAGATTTCGTTCAATCGCGACATCCGCCCTATCCTCTCGGATCGCTGTTATTACTGTCACGGGTTTGACGAGAACCATCGCGAAGCGGGACTAAGGCTAGATATTCGTGAAGAGGCCGAGTGGGCCTGGGACGTTGATTCTCCTGACGACTCGGAGTTGATTTTTCGTATAACAAGCGATGACGAAGACCTTGTGATGCCACCACCTTGGGCACACAAGAAAGCTCTGTCGGAGGAAGAGGTTTCACTTATTCGTCGTTGGATCGCCCAAGGAGCGCAGTACGAACCTCACTGGGCATTCGTCAATCTGCGGCGACCCCAAGTTGAATCTAGAAGCTCGGCCGATGCGATCGATTGGTTTATATCTCGTCAGCACCAAAGTCATGGGCTGCAGTTTGCCGATCCCGCGATACCAACAAAGTGGCTTCGCCGGGTCTCACTCGATCTAACTGGGATTCCACCGACGCTGAATGAACTGCGTCGGTTCGAGCAATCGGTCAAAGAGAGTGGCGAAACTGCCTTTGAAGAAGCTGTTGATCGATTGCTTGCATCACCCGCCTTTGGCGAACGCATGGCACTGGAGTGGCTTGATGTGGCTCGTTTCGCAGACACGAACGGATTTCAAACCGATGCCTACCGGATGAATTGGCCTTGGCGTGATTGGGTGATCAACGCGTTTAATGACAACATGCCTTTTGATCAGTTCACGATTGAGCAGTTGGCCGGTGATCTTCTTGAGGGACCTGATGGCGAAGGTCCGACAGAAGACCAACTGATTGCCACCGCCTTCAATCGAAATCATATGATTCAAGCGGAGGGAGGGTCGATCGCCGAAGAGAACCGGGCCAAAAACAACTTCGACCGATTGGAGACAACGGGCACAACTTGGCTTGGGCTGACCGTGGGATGTTGTCAGTGTCACGATCACAAGTTCGATCCGCTCAAGCAGACGGACTACTACTCGATGATGTCTTTCTTCAATCAGATCGATGAAACGGGCATGACTAGTAAGAAGATGTCCGTCAAACGTCCAGATCGGCCTTACGCGATGAACTACTGGGTCGATAAGCCATTCATTGCGGTGGGGCCCGATGAGCTCAAGCAACAACTTGCCGATGCACAACAGCGTGTCACGGAAGCCAGGAAAGAACTGAATGATCGACGCGAAGAATACGTCGCTAGTGCACGCGATTGGGTGTTGGAGATTCGCGAAGATCCCAAAGCGGCTGAGGAATCGGGGAAACTGAAGTCGAGTGAGTACGTGGCGAGGTTCCTGTTTAGCGCCGACGTTGAAAATCCAAAGCAGAGGGACTTCAAAGCCTTGATCGATACGTTCGTCAGGCGGAACGATCCCTGGAAGTCTATCCAAGGTCAGATCGATCGGGCGAACGCTCAGGTCAGTCTTCTTCAGGAACAAATCCCATTGGTGATGGTCATGCGTGACAACCAACCTCGGGAGACGTTTGTGATGCTGCGGGGTAACTATGAAACGCTCGGTGAGAAGGTGACACCTTCGACGCCTAGCTTCTTGCCACCGTTGGACATCGACAATGAAACCAAGCGGCCAACGCGGTTGGATCTAGCCAAGTGGATGGTTTCGGATGATCATCCCTTGACTGCGCGTGTGACAGTTAACCGTTATTGGCAGTTGATGTTTGGTCGCGGTTTGGTTTCAACACCAGATGACTTTGGCCTGCAAGGAGCGTTACCTACGCATCCTGATTTGCTTGATTGGTTGGCCGTTGAGTTTCGAGAAAGTGGTTGGGATATCAAGTCATTGCTTAGGAATATGGCTCTTTCACGCACCTATCGACAATCAGCGATTGTTGCGGAGGAAGCATTCGCAGCGGACCCCAACAATGAGTGGTTGGCTCGTGGCCCCCGTTTGCGATTGGACTCGAGACTCCTGCGTGACCAGGCTTTGGCACTCTCGGGACTTCTCAACGAAAAAATTGGTGGACCGCCTGTCTTTCCTTACCAGCCTGGTGGTGTTTGGGAAGCAATGAGTCTCAACAAGAATCGCTACATGCGAGACAACGGTGAGGATCTCTACCGACGCAGTTTGTATACGGTTTGGCGACGGGTGGTTGCTCCAACGAATTTCTTTGATGTTCCCAGCCGACAATCTTGCTCGGTCACATTGACACGAACGAGCACTCCGCTACATGCGCTGACAACGCTCAATGATACGACCTACGTTGAGGCCGCGAGGGTCTGGGCGAGGTCAGTTTTGGATGTCTCGGGTGATGCGAATCGATTGACGCAACTTTTCCATGCTGCCACCGCTCGCATGCCAAGTGCAGAAGAGCTTGAGTCGCTTTCAAATTCTCTAGCGAAGGCACGCAAAAGATTTGAGTCAAACCCGGAAGAAGCTTCCAAACTCGCTTCCATCGGCGAAGCGAGTGCTGCCGGTACGGCGGACGCTGCGGAGAATGCTGCTTGGACCACCGTCTGTCTGATGGTTCTTAACCTCGATGAAACGCTCTGCAAGTAGGTGGATAAGCGAATCATGAATCCGTTATCTCTTAATCGACGAAACTTCCTTGGTGGCCTTTCATTGTCAATTGGCATGCCGGCGCTGCAGGATTTGATTGCTGCTGAGAGTCATTCGCTTCCCCACTTTCCTCCCAAAGCGAAGCGTGTCATCTACATGATGCAGTCGGGCGGACCATCGCACGTGGATCTGTTCGATGACAAAGAAACGCTCAAAAAGATGCAGGGCGAAGAGGTTCCCGAAAGCATCCTGCAGGGACTTCGCCAGACCACGATGACGGCGGGCCAGCAATCCAAGCCCTGTTTACCCGCGGCTTGGAACGGCAGCCGTCGCGGCGAGTCGGGGATGTGGGTCAGTGACTTGCTTCCTTACACGGCGGGCATTGTCGACGATCTTTGTTTCGTTCGTAGTATGCATGGCGAACAGATTAATCACGCGCCCGCAATGACTCACATGCTCACCGGGCACAACCTTCCGGGAAGGCCTAGCATTGGAGCTTGGTTGACTTATGGACTGGGTAGCATGGCGGAGGATCTGCCGAGCTTTGTGGTGATGACGTCGCAAGATCGCGAGGGCTCATGCGGTCAATTGTTCTTTGATTATTACTGGGGGTCGGGGTTCCTGCCCGGCAAGTATCAAGGCGTTCCCTTTCGAGGTTCTGGTGACCCCGTGCTTTATCTGAGCAATCCCGGTGGCGTGTCTCGAGACGCTCGTCGCGAGATGCTTGATGGCCTCGCCGACATGAACCACCTTGCGTTCGAGCGCTACGCAGACCCCGAGATTGAAACGCGTGTATCACAGTACGAGATGGCGTTTCAAATGCAGGCGAGTGTTCCCGAGTTGGTTGACTTCTCGGACGAGCCCGCGAGCGTTTTGGAGATGTACGGTCCGGATGTTCATCGCAAAGGAAGTTACGCCTACAACTGTTTGATGGCTCGTCGGCTTGCCGAACGTGGAACGCGATACATTCAACTGATGCACGCTGGATGGGACCAACACGGAAACCTACCGACTCAGCTACCCAACCAATGTCGCGATACCGATCAGCCCAGCGCGGCGCTGGTCAAAGACCTGAAATCGAAGGGGCTGCTGGATGACACGTTGGTCATCTGGGGCGGTGAGTTCGGGCGAACGCCATTCGTTCAAGGCGATATCAATAATCCCAACGCCCACGGTCGGGACCAT
>JBCCKZ010000263.1:0-7456 GCA_039027135.1 Planctomycetota bacterium | reverse complement strand
TGATGTTGTCGGCTGACCAGAAAGGCTCGAACTCCGCGATTACCGCTTGCGCTTTATCGGGTTCCTCCGGAACAACGACGTAATGACCCCTGCGAGCTTCGAATGAAAACGCGAGGCCGATAGGCCTTGCAGTACGAGCATCGAGTCCCGTCGTCTCAGTATCAAAGCAGACCTCCGACTGCTTTAGCAGTTGCGTGATCAGCTTCTTCCGTTGTGCCGCTGTTTTGACAATCTCGTACTGAACATTGACGTCATCGATCGTCTGCTCTTCAGCGGGTTCATCAAACAGCGAAGTTTGGATTTCCGCCTCGCGTTTCTCTCGAACGACATTGGCTCGCTGCGTCGCTGATGAAAAAGTCTTGCCGAAGTATCTCTTTCCAAGCGTGTCAAACTCCAGTTCCATAAAAAGCGACTTCAGTTCGTCCGTGACAGGGTCTCCGATACTGAAAGAACTCAAGTCGTATTCATGAGGAACATCGGTCTGGATCCTCACCAGTCGCTTGGAAAGCAGTGCCATCTCGGAGTTCTGCTCGACCCTCTCGCGCTGCTTGCCTTTGAGTTCGCTCGCATGCTCGATCAAATTCTCAATCGTGTTGTATTTCGCGATGAGCTTCTGAGCCGTCTTTTCGCCGATGCCTGAGATGCCGGGAATATTGTCACTAGCATCTCCCATCAACCCCAAGATGTCCAAGACTTGATCGACCCTCTCAATCTGCCAACGTTCAAGCACTTCCGGCACACCAATCAGTTCAACCTCGCCGCCCTTTCGCCCTGGCTTGTAGATCTTTACTGAAGACGTGACGAGTTGGTGATAGTCCTTGTCCGGCGTTACCATCCAAGTTTCAAATCCAGCTGCATCTGCCTGACCGGCGAGTGTTCCGATTACGTCGTCGGCTTCGTAGCCAGGGTTTCGAAGGATCGGAATCTTCATCGCCTGAAACAATCGATCCAGTAGTGGCTTTTGGGCTGCCATGTCTTCGGGCATCGCATCGCGTTGAGCTTTGTACTCGGGAAAAATGCGATGCCGCTCAGTGGGATGCTCGGTATCAAACGCGACTGCCATGTGAGTGGGATTCTCACGCTTGATCAGATCGAAGACCGCCCCAGTCATCCCAAAGATCCCGGAGGTGCAAACACCACCGCTGGTGTAGCGATGCGAGCGAACCATCGCGAAGTGAGCACGATAAAACAGAGCCATCCCATCAAGCAAATACAGACGGGGTTTCTTTGGCGTGGCTTCCTCCGCTGCATCAAAAAGATCTTTTTCTTGCAAGGCCTCGCTCAAGGTTGATACTCCCATTCGACCTTTGTATCAGGCAACGCATCGGCGAGCTGTGCAGACACGGGCTTCGACATTTCAGTGCGAGTGACGATCAAACGCGTTAGCGATTTGAGTTTCGAGAGGGGCTCGAAAGCTTCATCGCTGATGGAGGTCGAACCCAAATGCAGAAAATCAAGTTGATCGAGATTTGTTAGAGATACAACGGCTGCGTCGCTGATTTTTGTCTTGTCTAGATTGAGCCAACGAATGCCAGACATTGATTCACTGATGCTAATCGCAGCCTGATCACCCACCGAAGTGTCATAGAGATTGAGTTTCTTTAACGAAGAAAGACGACTGAGGCCAGCAGCGATCCCTTCATCGAGTAGAGGGTTCCCACTGATGTCCAACTCCTGCAGGTCACTCAGGCTCGCTAGAGTAGCGAAACCCGAATTGGTCAACTTTGTCTCTGCCAATCGCAGCTTTACAACGGGGCATTGAGCGATCGCCGTTGCTGTCAGATCGCCTGCATTCGTCTTGGCTAAATAGAGTTCTTTGAGGCTCGGCAGCGATGAGATCCAAGTGGCCAGCGAGTCGTCTTTGACTGGCGCGCCATCGAGCGCCAAGACTTTCAAGTTGGTGAGCTGGTGGAGCTTTGAAACAACATCTTCAAGCCCAAGCTCTTCCACCGATTGAGGTGAGAGGCGAAGCACTTTCAGGTCACCGAGCTGCCCGGCCGCCTGCAGCATCGATTCATCTACGACTGCTTTGCGGAGATCAAGCTGGGTCAGTCGATCTCCCTCGAACTTTAGGCTCGCACCGAGCGACTCCCAATCAACGGAGTCCGCTATGGATCCACCCGGCTCAATAGGAGGCTCCATCTTTGAGCACCCTCCAAGTAGCGCAAAGCAGCCACAGATCAATAGCCTGAGTGTCTGTAATGGTCGTCGCATCACTAGCTTCAAATGGGAAATAGGCATCGCTTTCGTCTGCGACGTGATGCGGGCGATGATATCAGGCAAACGTGATCACGGCCTCATGGCTTCAGATCGATCTTCGGTCCGCCAAGCCCTGCCCAATCAGGTGCCAATGGGTGATGTTTGGCTCATCTGTCCTCCAACACCAAACAATTGGCTTGCCATCGAGAGAACCTGCGATGTCAACGTGCGTGAAATCCTCTGGGTCAATCGAGACGGACAACGATTGAAGCTCCTCAAGGCATTGTCGGTGGACGTTTCGGGTCGAGAGCAAATCGCTTCTGACATCCTCAAATTCGTCATCGAATTCGGCGCGTCCCACGCTGGCTTTGCGTTTCTCGAAGAATGCGAGCTGGTCAGACTCAGCATCGCTAACGGCTGCCGCATCCTGAAGCTGGCCAATCACGTCACGGATCAATCCCAACATTGAATTGGCTTGCTCGAGCGAATATCTCGGTTGGCGTTTTTCGAGAGCTATCTTGTTGGACATGGAATGAGCTCAAATACCGGTCACTCATACTGACCACCCGATCAGGTGGAACATTCTTATTTTCATTCCCTCGGTTCGGTTGAACCGCCCTCTTATTTCGAACGACAACCCTTTTTCTTGAAAAAAGGGTGAAAGATACGGATAATCTTGATTGTCAAGCCTGGAATCCTTGACTTTTCCATTTTTTGGCCTAGATTATTCCTATGGAGAATCCGCTAGATGCGGGAAGCCGATTCGGCCGCCCGGCAAGCTCAAGATTTATGCCGGTCATTGGAAGGACACACCATGTTAGTTTTGTCACGAAAGAAGAACGAATCGATCGTCATTAATAATGACATTCGAATCGTTATCGTAGAGATCCGAGGCGACAAGGTTCGCCTCGGTGTGGAGGCACCTCGCGAAGTCCCAGTTCACCGTCGAGAGGTTTACGAAGCCATCAAGAATGCTGGCTTTGGTGACATCGAAGGTGATGTTGATTGCGTTGAGAAATAATCGGCCGCCATACCCCGGATTTCTGTCTACACGCTTCGAATGGACTTGACGGTCTGAGGCCACGATTCTAAAAACTCCCACCCGCAGCTAGCAATGCGTGTGGCCAACAGAGCCGCTCCTACCTAGTTGCGGCGGATCGTTCCTAGCGGTCCCTCCCTTACCGGCCCCTTCGTCTAGCGGTCTAGGACATCGCCCTTTCACGGCGGTAACACGGGTTCGAGTCCCGTAGGGGTCAGTTGAAGCCTCGTCGAACTTCCTGTTCGACGAGGCTTTTTTTGTGGCGTTGAAGGGCAGGGGTCATTTGAAAGATCATGTCCGCTTCGCGTAGGCCGCGGCGAGCAGGTGGCGGAAACCTCGAGACGCCCGCTGCTTACCCGAAACAATCGCTCTAGGCCTCGGACAATGCCTTGTCGATGCAAGCAGTCATGAATTCAGCATCTTGCTGAGTGATGCACATCGGCGGCTTGATACGCAGAACATTCCCCGCCAAGCCGCCCTTGCCCAACAACAAACCAAATTCGCGGCAGAGCGAAACCACTCGTCCCGCCAAAGCGCTATTGGGCTCCATCGTCTCGCGATCGCTGACCAACTCGACACCGAGCATCAATCCCATTCCTCGGACATCGCCAATTGCTTCATGACATTCTTGCAATCCCTCGAGTTTTTGCTTGAGGTATCCGCCGACACGATGCGAGTTTTCCTGCAAACCCTCTTCGTCGATTACCTCTAAAACAGCACTCGCCTGAGCCATCGAGACAGGGTTGCCACCGTAGGTGTTGAAGTGGATTCGATCGGTCATGTTTTGAGCGATCTCGTCAGTGGTAACAACGGCTCCAAGCGGCGCACCGTTTCCTATCCCCTTGGCCATCACGACCAAGTCCGGTGTAACATCCTGAGTTTGGAATCCCCAGAATTGAGTTCCCGTTCGACCAAATCCTGATTGCACCTCGTCAGCAATACAAACCCCCCCGTGAGCGCGAACGTGCTCATAGACGCACCGGAGATAACCCTCAGGATGAACAACCGCACCACCGACCCCTTGGATGCTCTCGGCGATAAAGGCGGCAACTTGCCCAGACGTACCGAACCGAATCAAGTCTAGCACATCACCCGCATACTTCGCCCCGGCTTCTGAATCATCATATCCATAAGGCCCTCGCAAACGATCTGGGCATAATGCATGTTGAATCCCCGCGGCTGCTGGAAGGTTGTACTTCCAAGTATGGTGACTCGTCAGAGCCATCGTCAGTCCGCTTCCACCGTGGTAACCATTCCGCAATGCAATCACATCGTGATTCCCCGTGTGGGCTCTCGACATCAGAATCGCCAATTCATTCGCTTCGCTTCCCGAATTGACGAAGTAACACCGATTCAATGGCTCAGGTAGCTTCGACGCAAGTCTCTCCGCGTATTCAGCGATATTGGGATGAAGATAGATCGTTGTGGTGTGCTGGAGCACATCTAATTGCCGCTGGGCAGCCGCAATCACCTTGGGGTGCGAATGCCCGACACTAACAGTCACAATGCCAGCGAAACCATCGAGGTAGCGTCTGCCGGTCTCATCGTAAAGATATTGCCGGTGACCCTCGACGATCATGAGCGGATCGTCGGCGTAGTAATGAAAGATCGCGGGATTGACGTACGCTTGCCTCTTCCGGAGCACCTCTGACTTGCTGGGTCCAGAGTAGGCGGCAGGCTCGTGATCCGTCGGCGGCAGGTTCAGCGATTTTTGTTCGACATTATCTTTTGGCGGCAGCGTTGAGCTCATGGGATCTCCGCGATTGCGGGCTCGAGAAACAGATTTAAACAGGGGATCACAGACTCAATCACCCAGTCGCTGTACCTACCCAACCAGCGAGAGAAAGATCAACTGAATTCCGCCGCTGATTGTAAAGCGAATCGATGATCTTTCAAAACGCGAATGGGTTCGAGCGTCTGTGAATCGGGTAGATTGTCGGACGTGCTTTTTGACCAAAAACTCGCTTCAAGTATTTCAAGCCAAATGCATCGTTTCGAACCTGCTTTCAAGGGCATCTTCCCCCCCATGCTTACTCCGGTGCACAACGATGGAGCGTTTGATGATGCGGCAATGCGCGACTTCGTCGATTGGCTCATCGCACGCGGAGTCCACGGCCTGTTTCCTAATGGTAGCACTGGCGAGTTCACGCGATTTGACCTATCCACCCAGAAAGAGATCGTCAAAACAGTCGCCGGTGCTACGGAAGGCCGAGTCCCTATATTCGCTGGCGCGACGCAAAGATCGACTCGGTTGACCATCGAGACCTGCCATGAGTATCACGACATGGGGGTATCCGCAGCCATTATCGTCAGCCCCATTTACTTCCAAACCTCACAGGAAGGCTTAAGGGCTTACTTTGGTTGCATTGCTGAGGCGTCCCCGCTACCAATCTTCCTATACAACATCCCTAGCCTCGCAACCGAAATACAAGTCGCCACCGTAATCGACCTGGCGAAAGCACATCCGAACATCATTGGTATCAAAGACTCTTCAGGCAACGTGCCGAACATGATGAGAATGATGGCCGGGCTGATTGATCATCGTCCCGACTTCGCATTTTTCACGGGGTACGATTCACTCATCGCCTCGATGCTTTCACTGGGAGTCGCTGGTGGCATGGTCGCTTCGGCAAATGTTATTCCCGAAGTGATGCGAAAGATTTTTGACACCTGCGTCGACGGAGGTGATCCAAGGGATGCACTGACATTACAACATCGTGTATCGCCTCTCTTTGATGAGATGCTCTCCGCCCCTGAATTTCCAGAGGGTTTCCGCATGGGTCTGAGAAGCCGTGATTTCGACCCTGGCCCGGCGTTGATGCCGTTAACCAATCAACAAGGACGAGACAACGCGTTAGCAGCTGAATCAATACAACGTAAGGTCTTAGGATTTGAAACGCTTTTCTCTTAGGAAATCGTTCCGTGGAAGCGGCTAATCTTTCAGTGACTATACTCCTCGACCCGCATCCATTCCCAAAGGATCTTTAATGACGTCAGCTTCCCACAACAAGCGGATCTTGATTCAACGCCTTTTCGTTTTCGCGTCGTGGATCTTCTTTCCGCTAGCCAGTGATGCCGAAAGTCCCGCAAAGCACGAATCAGATGCTTGGCAACATCTTCTCGACCAAGATCTTTCGAATTGGGAGACATTCATCGGCGTGCCTCACACGAGCATCGATATCGAATGGGATGGCAAGGCAGACGATGGGATCAGCGGAAAGCCGCTCGGCCTTGACAATGATCCTTTAGACATCTTTTCGACTCGCCAAGAAGATGGCGAGACAATTTTGGTCATCAATGGCCTTATCTATGGGGGCCTGACGTCACTCAAGGAGTACGAGAACTACCATCTCTCCCTCGAATTCCGATGGGGCGAGAAAAAGTTACCACCGAGAGAAAATCGGAAGCGTGACTCAGGACTGTTGGTTCATTGCGTTGGTAGCCACGGCCAGTTTTGGAACGTCTGGATGCGTAGCCTTGAGTGCCAGATCCAAGAAGGCGACGTAGGTGACTTCATACCGCTTGCAGGATCGAAGGCTGACTTTCCCATATCGCCCGAATCCGAAAAGCAGATATACAGCCCCGAATCAACGGCGATCGCTGCAGGAAAGTACGTTGCACACGGCCCCAGCAAAGAAAAGCCTCGCGGCCAGTGGAACCACGTTGAGGTCTACACGCTCGATCAAACCACCGTGTTCATGGTCAACGGAACCCCGAATATGGTGCTGCTGAATTGCCGGCAGGGAAATCCTGCAGGCAAGGGGGTAGTTCCGCTAACCCGTGGAAGGATCCAAATCCAATCTGAAGCTGCCGAAATTGAATACCGGCGGATCAAGCTAAGAGCGATCGAATCGTTTCCTGACCACCTCTCTCCGTACGTCAACAAGGAATTCGTGGCAATCGAAAAAGGCCAGTAGTACTTGGCCTAGCTTTGATTTTAGGGTTCGGCTGTAGCGACAGCCGCCAAGGCTTTCGGTGATGATGACTTGCCTTAGCGCCCAACGCCGAAACTCTTGGCGGCCTGTCGATTTAATAAGCCGCAACGCGATAGCGTCCGGTTCCAAACCGTAACCGGGTGCTAGTGCCGCAGATAGGAATTTCCGTTCCATCAGAAAAAGATTCTACGCAAACTGCCTATTTGCTCTAGTTCATGATGCAAGAAATTCCCTTCCTCTGCCTGATGTTGGTTTTCTAACGACTAACCCAAACAAAGGAAGG
>JBCCKZ010000262.1:0-7476 GCA_039027135.1 Planctomycetota bacterium | reverse complement strand
CGGCCCGCGGGCCGACTCCGGATGAACGAAGAAAAGATCCAATCCCAGGGTGTCACCTTCGACGACGTCCTGCTGCTGCCAAGGTACAGCGAAATTGTCCCCAGCGAGGCGGATGTCAGCACCCATCTAACTGACCGCATTCAACTGCAAATCCCCTTGATCTCATCACCCATGGACACGGTGACTGAGGCTGAGATGGCGATTGCGTTGGCCAAAGAAGGTGGAATGGGGATCATTCATAAAAACCTGTCGATCGAGGCGCAGACCGAAGAGGTCACACGCGTGAAACGTTCGGCCAACGGCATCATTGCTGACCCGGTGACTTTGAACCCGGAAGTTTCTGTTGGCCGGGCCGCCGAGCTCATGGACGAAGCTAACGTGTCGGGAATCCCCATCGTCAATGGTGACCACCGTTTGGTGGGAATCTTGACCCGCCGGGATCTGCGATTCCTGGAGGATCCTGAGCTGCCCGTTTCCGAGGTCATGACTCGTGAGAACTTAGTGAAGGCAGTGGGGAATGTGACGCTTGAGAAGGCTGAGCGGATTTTAACGAAAAAAAGGGTCGAGAAACTTCTGCTGGTTGACGAAGAAGAGAAACTGACGGGACTGATTACGATTCGCGATATCGACATGATGAAGCGTTTCCCGAGAGCGTGCAAAGACGCGGGGGGACGTTTGCGAGTTGGAGCAGCCATAGGTGTCGGTGATCTGGAGCGAGCGGAAAGCTTGATTCGCCAGGGCGTCGACGTACTCGTGGTTGATTCGGCTCACGGTCATAGCAAGAACGTGATCGACACCGTCAAGGAGATCAAAGCCCAGCCAGGATGGGACATCGACGTGATCGCGGGAAACATCGCGACCGCGGACGGTGCTCGCGCCCTGTTGGAAGCCGGTGCGGACGCCATCAAGGTCGGCATTGGTCCTGGATCGATCTGCACGACTCGAGTGATCAGTGGTGTGGGCGTTCCACAGATCAGTGCAATCTTGGACGCAGTTGCTGTAGCTAATGATTTCAAAAGGCCTGTCATCGCCGACGGAGGTATTCGGTTCAGCGGTGACATCACCAAAGCCATTGCGGCCGGTGCCAGCGTTGTGATGATCGGCAGTCTTTTTGCCGGCCTGACTGAGAGTCCTGGCAAGATGATCCTTTACCAAGGTCGACGTTTCAAAGCGTACCGAGGAATGGGATCAATGGGTGCGATGGTTCGAGGTAGCAGCGATCGTTACCGCCAAAAGGATACCGAAGCTGGAAAGCTGGTTCCCGAAGGCGTGGAAGGTCGAGTGCCCTTCAAAGGGCCCCTCTCGGACTTTGTCTACCAGCTTGTTGGTGGGCTGCGAGCCGGGATGGGGTATATCGGAACACGGACGATTCAAGAACTTCGTCGTGACGCTCGTTTCAGACGCGTTTCGGCTGCGACGGTTAGGGAAAACCATCCGCATGACATCGCCATCACACAAGAAGCGCCTAACTACAGTCCGGACGTGGACAGCAGCGAAGCTTCATAGAACCTCGAACCGGCTTCCATTTCGTACTCTCATTGCGGGTGTTGTTGTCCTGCTGAGTCCGAATTCCGTGTCCACGATTCGGGCGCAAGACGCGTTTGGCTTGGGTCAAAGCCAAGTCTCGCGCCCCATTCCGAGGACGGGGGATCTGATCCGCCGTTCGATCTCAACAGCTCCAAGGCCATCGGCGTCACTTCGCTGGCGAAGCGTTGCTGATCAAAAAACACAGCATCAAAAGAGTCAACTTCACAGCCCGGCGCCGCAAAAGGTCACACCGAAGCCTCGGCCTCTCGCGGCGAATATGAGTGAAGCCAAGCCATTGCCCGCTCAGCCTGTCGTGCCACAACGTCAGCCGCTTGTTCAGACTCAGCCAACGATCACCGTGTCAAGTGTGCCGGAGCCAGTGAGGACCAGTGTGGTTGAATCTCAAGTTCAGCCAATCCCAGCGGTATCCCCACAATCGATCGCGCAACCGAAGAAATCACCAAGTGCGTCTTCACGGATAGCCGTCGCGCAACCGTCTCGAAGTCCCGTCACTCAAGTTGCGATGCTACGAGAGTTCCTTCAAGACGACGGATTCCAAATCCCTGGAGATCTACTCCCGGCACCTTCATCACAGCCCAACCCGACTTTAGACGACTTGCCAGCTGGGCAACCGCAAACCAGTGAGTTGCTCGATTTTCTTGAAACCGAATCACCAAAGGTGGACGGGCCAATGCCTGATAGCCCTAGTGATCAGGCTGACGCACCGGAGATCATGAAGGAAATGCCTGCCGGCGATCAGGAGTCATTAAATGAGTCGAGTCCCTTCGGCAGCGATCCAATCGTCGATTCGAGCGATCTGCGCGAACGACCAAGACGAGCCTATGAAAATTCCGATGCAATGAGCCCCCTCGCACGGCAAGCAAAAGATCCTGGTTCGAATGCCAATGCAGGTGGGATTTCATGCGAGGACTTTAGACGTCGCATCACCGAATCGACAATTGATCAAATCTCACTTGATATCAGCCCTCCGTACCGACCTGATGAGATCGACGTCGCACGCTATGAAAAGCTAAAGGCGAAGTTCGATGCCGCTCAAGAAGATCGTCAATGGCGAAACGTGGATGGTACGCCTTTGGCACGAGGTCGCTTACAAGATCTTGCGTACGAGAATGCGGTGATCGAAACCGAATTCGGCACCACAAAGCAATTGCCGATCAATCAACTGAGCGAAGCCGACTTGGCCTACATCTCGGATAATTGGGGACTGCCCCAAACTTGCTTGCTGGAACAGGTTGCCTACCAGCCTCGCGCATGGCAGTGCATGGCGATGACATGGAAAGCGAGCAACCTTTGCCACAAGCCACTCTACTTCGAAGACGTGAATTTGGAACGCTACGGTCACACGCGTGGTCCGATTCTGGAGCCGCTGTATCAGTCTGCTCATTTCTTTGCAAACATAGCAGTCCTTCCGTACAAAATGGGTGTGCATAGTCCATGCGAATGCCAATATGCCCTGGGCTACTATCGGCCAGGTAGTTGTGCCCCTTGGATCAAGCCGGCGATTCCAATCAGTGCGAAAGGTGCGATCAATCAGGCACTTAGTATCTCAGGCTACTTTTGGTACATCCCGTAGCACGTCACCGATGAAGCGGTTAATGGAGGCGTTCGTGTTCAGATCATGCTTCGTCATAGACTGCAGCGTTATCGTGGGAGATCCGAAATGGACTATATCCCTCGCATAGGGATAACGGCGATGAGCAGCCCATCGCTTGAAAATGCAGACAAAAAGTCACGCCCAATCCAACCCCCGAATGCCGGCGGCTGTGCTGCTGCCGAAACGATCGGTCTCAACACCCATGTGCTGTGCCATCGTGACGAACACATTCGCCAGCGGCGTATTGTTTTCTGAATCGTGAGCGATGTAGTTGCCGTGACGGAAACCGCCACCAGCGATTACGATCGGCAGATTATGCCAATCATGCGCGCTCGCATTGCCGAGGTTTGATCCAAAAAGTATCGCGGTTTGATCGAGCAAAGATTGATCATTGTCATGAATCGATTTGAGTCGTTCTAGGAAGTCGGAGAACGCGTTGAACTCCGCTAGCTCAATCCTCTCCAACTCGCGAATCTTGTTCGGGTCTTTGCCGTGATGGCTCAATCCGTGCCAGTCGCTCGCGACGCCCTTAACCTTTGGGACTGCATTGAGACCACCTAGTTCGAGCGTCACCACTCGAGTTGAGTCTGTCTGAAGAGCAAGCACAATCAGATCGTACATGAGACGCTGTTTTTCGATCGCTGCGGTTTTGTCATCGATGTCCTGCAATGGCTCAGCGTCAACCTCCGGTTTCGGACGCTTCGCCCAGGCGGCTTGTTGCTGCAAACGAACCTCTAAGTCTCGCACTGATGAAAAGTATTCGCCCAGCTTGCGTCGATCTTGTTGGCTCAGCCTGGGGCTCATCTGTTCGGCGCGGCGATTGACGGTGTCAAGGATGCTGCGGCCACGTTGGAGCTCGTCGATCTCTCGCTGCACATCACCTGGTTTTCCTGCGATGAATAGCTTCTGAAACAATCGCTCGGGCGAATTCTCGCCGGGGATACTGACGCCGGTATCCGTCCATGACAAAGAGCTACCTCCGCGAGAAGACAACGCCAGGAAAGGTAGTCGAGTTTGAAGACCGACGTGTTTGGCAATCTGTTGATCGATCGAAATCGTGTTCTTGAATCCTGCCAGGCCTGGACGTTGAGCCGAAGTTAAAAAGGTGAGCGATGATGCGTGCCCGTTATTGCCCTGTTGTTCGGGGTGCGAAAGCCCCGAGAACAAACTCAGGTGGTCAAAGTGATCCGATAGCGATTCAAGGTAGGGTGTCGACGTATCCAGCCGACCCGGCATTTGTGGAAACAAATTCGGCGCGTGAAATCCGAGTCCCGCGCTGATTGCAACAAATCGCTTTGTCGTTGTCTCCGATTTCGTTTCTTGGTTTGCCAACGCTTCCAAATGGGGAAGACCTAATGCAACGGCTCCCATGCCACGTAGCAACCCTCTTCGGTGAACACATTTGCTATTCATGGGTATTATTTCTCCAAGAAAACAACACTGGTAACGACGCCAAGTAAGAGGTCACGAACACGATAACCGCTATCCCGAGTCCGCATGACGATGTCTCGGATTTCTGGTCGATCGGAATACCCCATTTCGCGGCCTGTGGCAAAGGTAAGAAGATGGTTCGTAAATGAATACGCGAGATCAGACTGCTGCTGGGCAAGGTGATCGCGGAACTCAATAAAGGACTCAAACTTGAAACCACTTGGCAGTGATCCGCTAGCGTCGACCGGCTGCCCCAACCGGTATCTCACTCGGCGTCCCGCAATGGTTTCATTCACCTTTTCACCCTCGCCCAGACTGCGAAATCGGGTTCGGAACCCGCCGATGGGATTGAAGACCTCCAGTGCGAATCCGGGTGGATCGATGGATTGATGACAGGCGCGACAACTATCTAGATTACGGTGAGAATCCAGCAACTCGCGAAGCGTTGTGGCACCACGAATATCAGGCTCGATACCAGGTATACCCGGCGGTGGTGGTTGGGGCGGTTTGCCAAGAATTCGTTCCATCAACCACACGCCGCGGTTGACTGGCGAGGTATTCGTGCCGTTTGCTGAGACTTTCAGGATGCTCGCGTGTGATAGGACTCCACCACGAACGCTATTCGTGGATAGTTTGACAGGTCGCAAGTCAGGGCCGTGCACCGGCTCATCAATTCCGTAATGCCTCGCAAGCCTTTCATTTACCAAGGCAATATCGTTCTGAATGAGTTCCTGGATCGGGCGGTTCTCAATAAGCAGTCGACGGACCAGCGATCTTGTTTGGTCCAACATCGACCATTCAAGATAAGCGTCGTACTCGGGAAACAGGGTCTGGTCAGGATTGGTCGCGTCGATCTCCCGGAGATTCAACCAACCGTCCGTAAAGTCGGTGATGAATCGATCGAACTTCTGATCGTTCATCAATCGATGCGTCTGTGTCCTAATCTCATCGTGATGATTGGCAAGTCTCTTGTCATCGGCGGCCTTTCGAAGGTTCTCGTCAGGTGTCGTCCGATGAAGAAAATACGAAAGCCGTGATGCCACTTGATGGTCGCTGAGTTTTCCTGGCGACTCATTCAGGTAGAGGAAGTCCGGCGAACAGAGCATGGCTGCGACCGCCGTACGAAGAGCCGTTTCATCTGATTCGCCAGCTTTCGTTTGATCATCAAACAACCGAATAAAGTCCGAAATTTCCGATGCATTGACGGGTCTTCGAAAGAGAGCGTTCGCTACACGTGTCAGTGATCCGACAACCGACTGCTCAAGATCTGACGACTTCAGGTCAAATTCACGGCTTGTTTGCCGTCGACTCTGTTGAGGCTTAGCTTCTCGTCGCCAGCCATCGAAGATCAATCGATGTCCTCGACTGGGGAAAGAATCACTGAGTGGACCAATTAACTCGACCTCCTTGATAGCCAGGCCCGGTCCATCATAGCCTTCGAGTCCTTCGGAACGAATATTGTAAGTTCCCGTGTTGATCTCGCAGGGATCGATTGCGACCATCATTCGATCTTCGATCCAAGTGTTTAATTCGACGGTTTGCGGTTCACCCGGCTTAAAGGAGACATAGGCATAAGTCGGCTTGTCGGAACCGCGAACAAAGCTGGTGCCACTGATGCGCGCTGTGATGGGTCGCTCCGAACGATAGGCGTATCCGGTGATTCGGATTTGATAACGACCCTGTGTGGGAACTTGAGTTCCGCGGAGCATTCCGGTTGGGTAGCCGAACTTTGTATAAAAGGCGACCGAACCATCGGGAAGGTGATCCCAGAACTTACCAAGGAATCTCTCGGCCTCACGAGATTCGGCATAGTTGGCTCGAATGTGTTCAACCGCCGGTGCTTCAACGGTCGTTGCGATGGCTGCTTTGAGCACGGTATCGGCTGCATTCAAATATCGATGCAGGTGCGAGGGCGAGAGCCCAAGAGATTTGCCGATCGTATCAAAAGCATGAGCTTTGCCGTCTTCGGGCAAACGCTCGGCCAAGAGCTCATGCGTTCCAAAGATGTCATTGAGCGTGTTCTCGTATTCCCGTCGATTGAGTCTTCGCAGCGTTGTTGCCTTGATGGACTGGTGAGCAAGATCCAGAGCGGGATGCAGACGATCGACGAGGGCTGGTTGGTCATCGGCTTGAATCGGCTCTTCAGGAGGCATCTCTCCCAGTTGAACTCGGTCAATGACACGTACCCATCTGGAAAAGGTAGCTGCGTCGCTGAGGTCGTTACCAAGTCGGTCAAGGTTGAACCCGCCCTCGGAAAACTCATCGTTATGACAGTCGATGCAGAACTGGTTCAGGAAGCCGTCGATTTGCTCGCGGGGGACGGGAACCTTGCGGGGGACATTGTGAAACCGTTCTGCCGAGAGCTCCGTTGCCAGGAGACTGATCAAGCCCAAAAAAAAGAAAGACCGTGCGCCGAGTCTTCCCCGCCGCTGAGATTTTCTGGACCTGCCGGGACGCAGCAATTTCATGCTGTCTGGACGCGATTCTCCACGGGTTCGAAGGTCTGAAGGGAAATCCGCGGTCATGGGGTTCCTGAAAATCGAAAGTGACTCCGGAGGTCGCGTTTCTAGGTCTTCGCTCGGGGAACGTGTGAAACAACGGTTTTGTCTTCGGAAATCTCCCCGCGGCCGAAGAAATTGTGTCAAACCAGCCGATTACGGGAGTGTAATTGAGCTTCCAAGCTTTATCCGGGGTTCATTAGTGTGACTCGACGTGAGTTAGCTAGGCCATCTCGAATGGGTAAGTGTTTGAGATTGCTTGACTTACCGTGTACCTTTTACGGAAAGCCTTACCTAAAAACCCGCCCCATCTCAGCTATCCCGGCCTCCCACTGGCACCGGGACCTACCCAAAACTCAGGAAATTCAATGAACAAGACTGCTGTGATTACCCTCCTCGCTGCAT
>JBCCKZ010000261.1:0-7477 GCA_039027135.1 Planctomycetota bacterium | reverse complement strand
CTATTTCACCGCATTGTTCGTTCTCACGCTCGCATCCGTGATCTATCAACACACGTTTGCCGTTTGGGTTGAGCCGGATTACATGGAGGCCGTTCCGCTCAAGGTTTCGGCTCAAGTAACCGTTGAGAACTCGCTTGCTGATCTCTTTCCGGAGAATGCTTGGCAGCGTAAGTCCTGTAAAACACTAAGGACTGCCGATGGAATGCTTCTGTTCAAGAACTGGGAACAAATTGAACCGCAGAAGTGGCGATTGTGGCCGATCACGGTGGTGATTGGCCGGGGAATGTCAAGTGAGAATGATGGTTCGCCGATCCTCATGGATGCTGTGCAGGGTGCTGAACTCGAGTTTCTCGGCGCCCCGGATTTGCTTGCCGCCGGTGCGAGCCCATCAATTAGGCGTGGTCGCCTCGTAGGTCCGGTTACCATCCAGCGAATGAAGGCTGACGGCAGTGGCCGCGAATTCAATATCGCGACCAGCAACGTAGGCATGGACCCTCAAAAGATTTGGACAAGCGACCAGATCAATATGAGCTTTGGCGACATCAAGATATTGGGTCGCGATCTCACGTTGCACTTGGAGCAGTCGCCTAACAAACGTACTCGTTCCGATTCAGCTCTCGATCGCATGGAGCTTATTTACCTCGATCGATTTGAGATTCCAACGGGTCCGGTTGAAGCTCGTGATGGATTAGCTCAGGTGTATTGTGGTGGTCGTGTGGAGTACGACTTCGCAATTGATCGGCTGAAGTTGAACGAACAGGCGGGGCTAAGGCATACCGATGCCGATAGGCAAACGGCTCAGTTCGATTGTCATTCTTTGCAGCTCGATCTCAATGATCCTCAGAACCCGTCAATCGATCGCTCGGGTGCCTTGTCGTGGATCCGAAATATGAAGGCGGTTGGGCGGGCCGACCAGCCTATACGATTGACCCACTCGACTCGTGATACGGAGTTGATTGCGGATCAAATTGATTTCCATGGTGATTCGCAGGTCCTTCGCTTGAGCGGTAAACGCGGTATCGAGTTCCGTATGGGCTTCTTTCGAGCAAGGCTTGCTAATCTTTCCGCGAAAGTAAGAGACAGTGCGGGATTCGATGCAGAATGGCTGGAAGTACAGGGAGGCGGGATCGTTGAGAATCGTGACCGTTCGATGGCCGTTTCCTCTGTGCAATGGAACAATGGGCTCCGCCTTGATCGCGACGTCAGCGAACGTGCTTCTGTGGTGACTTCGGTCAACGACATAAGGCTCAACGGTCAAGTTGGAGTCAAGTTGCTCGATGGGGGAACGGTATCGGCAGACGACCTACAGGCGAGAGTGAATTCAACGGGTCCACTAGAGAATTCGCGAGTGCCCAGATCCGACGCACGACAGCCAACTCGATGGATTCCTCGGGTTCTTGATGCAACCTCCGATGTGCGTATCGACTTAGCAGACTTGAAGGTGAAGACCAGCCACCTTCATCTCACGTTTCAAGAACCAAACTATGGTCAAAAGACAGGGCGTCCAACTGGCCGAGCGAGTGAGACGAAAAACGCAGAGCAGAGGTCGGCAAGAACGGTTCAGCAGCCGGTTCGACCTCAGAGTGATCAGGTAGCCGGGAGTGCTTCGAACCAGACGAGCATTCAAGGTAGAGCGATCCAGGGTTCAATGGTCTTCGTTGGCGAACGCTGGACTCCTCGATCACTTGATGTTGTTGATGACATCGATGTACAGCACGTGCTCAATTCCGATGATAGTCAAGCGACGCCAGTTCGATTTGTCGGTCAAACCATGCGTTATAGGGATGACGGCGCGAACACCATCATTCAGCTCGGTAGCGGCGATGATGATCCCGCGCAGTTCTTTTACGATGACGGTTTCCTCGTTGGGCCGACGATTCAGATCTTTCCCAACGAGAATTTGATCAGCGTTGATCGCCCGGGGTCGTTCCAGATTCCAACGAAGCTGATGGATCGCTTCGGCTCCGCCGATTCAAGTGATAGCAAGGGTGATGATGACGTCACATCGGGGATCCGTTGGACTAAGCCTCCGCGTTGCCAATGGGGTGGACAACTTCTGTTCGATGGAGACCGAGTCACCATCGACGGCGGAGTTGATTTCCAGGGAATCGCGATGCAAGGCAACCTTCCCTGGGACGTTGCGCTTCGGGGTGAAAAGCTAGAAGTGCTTTTCTCGGATATTGTCTCTTTGGATCCGTCGAATGAGTCAGAACCGCCTACCTTGTCGAAGGTCACGCTAACTCCCGGCGCTGAGCGACCGGTTGTTGGTGAGTTGAAAGGTCGCACGCCCACTGGTGAGCTTCAGTCAAGGCATCTCTTGAATGCCAAAGAATTGGTGCTTCGGCCAGTCCCACCCGACTCCAATGCCCAGCTTGAATCGCCTCAAACGATGGCGGCGGATTTTTCGGTCGAAGGGCAAGGCCCCGGCTGGTACCGCGCATGGGTTCCCAACGAGTCGATGGATCCGCAGGCCGGGGGATCGCTCAATGCGTATGCCACGATGATTGATTCCACAGAAAGGATGCTTCGTGGCGTTCACTTAGTTTTCCGAGAAGGGATGTCGATGGATCTCCAGCAGAAGTCGTTGCACTTTTTCCAATCGGTTCGTTTGGGAACGAAAATGTTGGCAAGCTATCAGGAGCTCTTTGATGCTGATGAGCTGCAGTCACCAGTTGAAGGGCAAGGAACCTTGGATTGTGACTCGCTACGCGTGCAAGTCGCGGGATCCGCAGCGGGGCAGCCAGCGACAGGAACTTCACTGGCAAGCTTGCCTTGGGAGATACTTGCCGAGGGCAACGTTCGCGCGAAGACAGCCAATGAGAGTTCAAAGATCGATGTTACAGCATCAAGAGCTGGCTTCGTGGCTCAGAAAGATCTATTTCGTATCAGCGGGACACCCAACAACCCTGCCAGGATGAAGAGATTTGGATTGAACGGTAGTCTTCTCAGTGAGATGGCCGTCCGTTCCGCAGAGATTCGAACGGACACATTGCAGCCGGAGAACGTCCAGTTTGAAAGCTTCACGACTGCAGCTCCTGAAGGCATCGCAACACGCCAGCCTTCTTCATCGAATACACTTCCCGCTCAGAGCCCGGGAAGGCCCTCGGTTTCGGGGCCACCGCGATTCCGGGGAGCTGGATTACCCATTCGCGGGACGAGGTAACACCTATTCGTGACGTTGTGATCTGCAACAGATCTGATTCTTTGAATCATCGACCTCGAACAGATCAAGAGCACGCTCCCTTGTGCGACATCGCCGCCACCTCGAATCGATCTAACCAATTGCGTGCCGCAAGATAGGCAAAACCACTTGCTGGCTCAATCTGTTAGGACGCCATATGGAAAGAGGCCGCAGGTTTGTATGCCAAATCAGCCGCTCAAAGAGTTGACCGCCTCTTGCTCGTCCGTTTATAGAACGATGCGAAGTTCTCCGGCAAACGTTTTCACCTGATGGAACTTTTCTAAACGGTCGTTAGCTGATCAGGGCCAACGGTTGAAATCGCGATTTTCTTGACCGGATTCTTCGTCCAGAAATCAATGATCGAATCGCAGTCGATCGCCTCGATTTGTTCTTCGAGTTCAGTCGTCGGTATAACGCGGCCAATCTGGTAATAGTCTGATATCAGCGAGCCAGCCCTCGATGCGCTCGATTCGTTTTCCATGATCAAGCCGCTTTGGATCCTAACCTTCCAGCGGTCAACTTCTTCTTGGGTTAAGCCTTCGGTGACGGCGTTGATTTCATTGATGGTTACATCAAGGGTCTCTTGGGCTCGCGGGGGCGTCGTGCCAGCGTAGCCCATGACGGAGCCCGCACGGCGTAGCGAGTGTGTGCTTGCGGAGACGGTGTAGCAGAGACCGCGTTGTTCTCGCACTCGATCGAATAGGCGGCTGCTCATACCGTCTGAAAGAACTCCAATGCCCGCTCGCATGGCGAAATAATCCTCGTGGCCGTAAGGCACCGTCGGAAAACCAAAACCGATATGCGTTTGGCTGGATTGCAATTCGATGTGAACGTTCTCGGCGGTGAACTTGGGCTGAGGCTCATCCAACCTCTCACCTTCTCTCCAGTCACCGAATATCTTCTCAATCTCGACTAGGAGTGCGTCGGGCTCAACCTTTCCCGCAATCGCCAGTAGAGAACCGCCTTTGTGGTAACGCGTCTTGAAGAACTCTCGGACATCGTCGGCGCTGATCGACTCCAAGCCTTCCGAGTTTCCGTACGCACTCCTTCCTAAGACCGTGCCGTACATTGAGGTCTTTAGCTGCCGCATGACGCGATGGGTTGGCTCATCCTCGATCGCACGAAGCTCCTGAATAGCCATCGCGCGGGCGTCTTCGAGCTGATCGATGGGCAGATGTGGCCGTCGAACAATGTCACCATAGATTGCCAAGGCCCGGTACAGATTCTCAGTTGGCATCGATGCCGAAAAGCTCGTTGAAGCGGAAGTAACTCCGCTGTTTCGATCGACACCAAGGTTATCAAGATCCTCAGTGATCTGCCGGCTACTGCGATTGCCCGCACCGCGCTGGGCCATCTCACAAACCAAACCCGACAAGCCAAGCTTGTCATCCGGCTCAGCGACGAGCCCCGCGTCGACCGCCAAGCCAAATGAGGCGCTACGAAGCCAGGGCATCGGCTGGATGATGGCGGTCATCGAGCCGACTTGATGAATGAAGATTCGTTCGTCGTTTTCGACCGATTGAGACGAATTGACAATCGTCATGGGCTAGGAACCGTTTGTTGACTCGAAGCGTTCAACGATGAACGGCTTACTCCAATTGATACAGTCTCGACAGTCTTGACTCGCCCAATGAGCGTGTGGCTGCTCGCATCATCAATTGTGATTGGCAGGAATCGACCGGCTTGACGAATGTTTCCATCCCACACGACGATGCGATCGCAGTGTGTTCGCCCCATCATTTGGACGACGCCGTGTACGTCGTTGGACGAACCATCAGCTTGCCGCTTGGCCTTCTTGCTCAAACCTTCGACGAGGACGGTTTGTGTTGAGCCGATGAGCTTTTGGTTGTCTTCTTCAGCAATTTTGTCCTGCAGTGCCAACAGTTCGTTGTTGCGTCTTGCTTTGACCTCGCGTGGGACATCATCTTCAAACTTTTCGGCGGCTTTCGTGCCGGGACGAACCGAATACTGAAAGATAAAACTATTCTTGTATCGACATCGCTCAACGAGCCGCATTGTTTTCAAGAAGTCATCTTCGGTCTCGCCGCAGAAGCCGACGATAAAGTCGCTGCTAATCGCAGCCTCCGGAAGATACGTTTCAATGCGATCCATCATCTCTAGATAATCGCTGACGGTGTAGCCTCGTTTCATCCGACGGAGCACGGTATCCGAGCCGCTTTGTGCGGGGACATGAAGGTAGGGCGAGATTTTCGGCAATTCCGCGACTGTCTTGAGGACGTCCGCGGTCATGTCCTTGGGATAGTTGGTGACAAACTTGATTCGTTCAATACCGTCTACCTCATGCAGTTGACGAAGCAACTGAGCGAAGCTGGTCTGTTCACCGGAATCATCGCGATAGCGATAGCTATTGACGGTCTGCCCCAAAAGGGTGATCTCGAGGCAACCCTGTTCGGCGAGTGTCTTGGCTTCCGCGATAAGATCCTCTGGTGCACGTCCTTGTTCGGGTCCTCTAGTACCCGGCACAACACAATACGTGCAGAACTTATTGCATCCAATTTGGATTCGCAAATACGCTTGGAAAGGCGTGGGACGCATTGTCGGGTCACGCAATGGATCGAACGTCTCGTGCGATCGGGCGACGACTTTGGATCCGCCGTCCTTGCGACCTAGGGAGATGGCCATTTGGCGGCCCTCACCCTCATCAATCTTTTTCAGCAGGCCCGTGATCGTGTGCAATTGGCCTGGCCCGACAACAAGATCGACGTAGGGAGCACGCTTGAAGATCAACTCCTGATCTTTCTGAGCCATACAGCCCATCACGCCGATTGTCTTTTGTGGCGTTGACTGTTTTTGCAATTTCACTTTGCCGAGGGCGCTGTAGACCTTCTCCTCAGCGTGTTCTCGGACACTGCAGGTGTTATAGAGGACGACATCGGCTTCACGCTGATCTTCGACAACGGTGTAGCCGTGGCGTTTCAGGTCGGCGATCACCATCTCGCTATCGAGCACGTTCATCTGACATCCCACGGTGTGGATGTACACGCGTTTGCTCATTCAGGCGGTCTCGTGGAAGGAGGCTCGGAATCAGATTGGGCCGGACGGCCCCAATTCTTGGTGACGTTATTAGACACCCAGCGGCGAAGCGGTTCGATGAGTGATTTCTGGCGACGCGTCATCGCCGAGACCAAGAGTCCAAGAGCAACCAGGGTTGCTAGCAGCCAACTCAAAATCATCACGGACATCGAAAAACCAGCCTGTATCAGGGGCCTGTGTTCGTTTCATAAGCTCATAGAATAGGGGAAATGCACCAATTTCGGCTAGGCATTGTTGCTCAGAGCATGCCGCCTTCACGATTCCGAAGAGACTTTTATCCTCACGACCTCTAAATGGGAGCTCGAGGCAGCAATTGGCGGAAAATTTGACGCGGTGGCTATTCAACGATATTTTTAGGGGAACTTATCTCACCCAGGCAACCACGGAGGTTGAAATGGTCAGCAAAACTGAGCGGGGCAATTCAGGAGGAGTCTCGTCAAACGCGTCGGCGATGACTCTCGTCAATGCGGCGTTCCTCGCAGAGATCAAGGACAGCAATCTGCAATACGAGCAGCAGCGGATGGTGCTTCATCGCTTAGTCCATCCGCAGAATCCCGATGGTTCCGATGGTCCGCCGTCGTCCCATCCGGGGCTCGACGACTCGGCAACCCATTGCCGGAAGCTATGCCAAGCGATTCGAGAATTCCGCGACGCGGCGGCGAGTCACTTCGCGCTCGAGGACGCCTACGGGTATGTCCGTGGCGTGAGCACGGGAGGCCTCTGGTTCTCCGATCGAGATCGGCTGGATTCCGATGACGCTGAAAGGCTGGTCGATGAACATCCGATTATTTATCTACGATGCGGAGATCTCGAGGAGCGATTTGAAGAGTTGCTCTATCGAGGTGTGCGTGCACTCGCGGTCCTTGAATGCATGGAGGAAGTGGCTCTTTTCTTGAAGCGAATCGAAACGCACGAACGCTTGGAAAGAGAACTCGTCTGCCGTCGTATGTCGGTGCCTTCCAAGCCAAGGTAAAACATCTACCTAGTATCGTAAGACACGATCATTATTCCAAAACGTATTTCATGAGCATGAAACCCAATCCACTTGGCTTGGCGTCGACTAACGCCGTCAATCCAATGGAGATTCTTTTGGTCGAGGATGGGTGGACGGATTCCAAGGTTACGATCCACGCGGTCCGGCGTAGCCACGTCCATCACCGCCTGACATTGGTGAGGTCAATCACCGAGGCGAAGAGCTTTCTCAAACGTGAAGGCATTTTCGCTCGGGCTCCCGTTCCGGAT
>JBCCKZ010000260.1:0-7521 GCA_039027135.1 Planctomycetota bacterium | reverse complement strand
CTTATCGTTGACCCCGCCACCAACCGTGTCGCCGCTGAAGATGCGATTGGCGAGATTTGGGTGACCAGCGAGTGCGTTGGCAGAGGCTACTACGGAAGAGAAGATGCAACGGAAGCGACCTTTCGCGCCGACACGCTTGACGGACACGGTCCTTACTTACGCACCGGAGATCTCGGGTTCGTTTACGATAACCAGCTCTATGTCACTGGTCGCTTGAAAGACATGATCATCGTCCGAGGTGTCAATCGATATCCCCAGGACATCGAGGTGACCGTCGAGCTTGCCACTCCTATCGTCCAGGCAGGATCGGTGGGCGCCATCGCCATGGACCAAGACGGCCGCGAGCAGCTAGTCATCGTTGCCGAAACGGTACGGATTCGCGACTGTGACTGGGATCAAGAGATTCAAAAGATTCGCCGAGCGGTTAACGAAGAACATGATCTTCCCCCCGATGCTGTGTTTCTCGTCCGAAACAGCAGCATCCCCAAGACCAGCAGCGGCAAGATTCAGCGACACGCTTGCCTACACGCCGTTCGCGATCATGATTTGAAATTGGTCGCCAAGTGGGTTCGCTGGGAGGAGTCTTCAAACGGATCCGCATCAAGCAACGGGCTACCAAGAGACACGCCAATGATGCAGGCCGCCGCTGCATCCACCAATGGTGCTGCCGAAGAGCTCCACCCGGCCATCGTCGACATCATTGAGCATCACGTTCGCACGGTTGCCGGAGATCGTGCCGGGCAGCTTTCAACGGAAACAAACATCGTTCTCGATCTTGGTTTGGACTCGCTTGAACGATTGGAGATCGCGCGAAGCATCGAAAAGACCTTTGGCGGAAGGTTTCCTGAACAGGTTCTCGATGAGATTGAAACCATTGGCCAGACCGCTCTAGCCATCCAGCGTTACCTCCCCCCGGGATCTGAAGCAAGAGCCAAGGAAGCACTTCAGGCGGGAGTTCTCACCAACATGCAAGACGCCACAATCAATGCCGTTGCGGGAGGATTGGATCAGGGGACGACGACGGCCAAGACCTTCGACCAAGGTCCCGCTGCTCGCCCCAAGATCGAAGTGGAGACGAGCATCGATCAATTCGCCGAATACCAGCGTTTGCGCGCGACAATGAAGGAGATGCTCCAAACAGGAGTCCCCAACCCATACTTCACCGTCCACGATGGCATTGTCTCCGACACAACAGTTGTCGACGGCAAGTCCATGATTAGCTTTGCAAGCTACAACTACCTCGGCCTATCCGGGCACCCCGAGGTTTCAGCTGCGGCGGCCAAAGCGGTAACCGACTACGGCACGAGCGTCTCGGCAAGTCGACTCGTTAGTGGCGAGAAACCAATCCATGGAGAGTTGGAACGCGCGATCGCCAAATGGATCGGAGTCGACAACGCGGTCCTGATGGTCGGAGGGCATGCCACCAATGAGACGACCATCGGTCATCTCGTCGGCGACGGTGACCTGATCCTTCACGACTCACTTTCACACAATTCGATTGTTCAGGGAGCCCTTCTCTCCGGTGCACGTCGCAGGCCCTTCCCCCACAATGATTTTGAGACGCTCGACCGAACGCTTTCAAAGATACGAGATCAATACCGACGAATATTGATCATCGTCGAAGGCGTCTACAGCATGGATGGCGACTTCGCTGACGTACCAAAGTTCATTGAAGTGAAAAAACGCCATGGAGCTTTGCTCATGGTTGACGAAGCGCATTCGCTGGGAACCATGGGGGCTTCCGGGCACGGGATGGCTGAACACTTTGGCATCGATGCCCGCGACGTTGATGTCTGGATGGGAACCCTTTCAAAATCATGTGCTTCTTGCGGTGGCTACATTGCTGGAAGCTCCGCCCTGGTCGAATTGCTCCGATACACGGCGCCGGGTTTCGTTTTCAGCGTTGGCATGCCTCCCGCCCAAGTTGCCGCGGCCACCGCGGCGTTAAATGTTCTCAATCGTGAACCTGAACGAGTGCAACGATTGCGTGACCGAAGCGAGCTCTTTCTCAACCTTTGCAAGGAGGCCGGGCTTGATACGGGTGATAGCGAGCAAACGCCGGTTGTCCCTGTCATCACCGGCAATTCGATGCTGGCGCTGAGGCTTTCAAATCGTCTCAAAGCCGACGGCATCAATGTGCAGCCAATTTTGTATCCAGCCGTTGACGAATCCGCGGCTAGACTTCGCTTCTTCATCACAAGCGAGCATAGTGAAGAACAAATTCGATTCACGGCCGAAAAAACGGCGGAGCACTACCGCGATCTATCGCTATAAGCGAAGTTCACCAACCCTTGATGGTGCCCTCAAGAAGTATCTGGTCGATGTCGTCCTCTTCCAGACCATGCAGTAGCGCTTGATGAACTCGCTCTCTCGCGTAGGCTCCTTCAAGCGTCGACTCGAGGCTCCTCCGCATCGGACTGTCTTTGGGTAGGGGAATAGCTCGATCCACCGAAGACTTTTTGGTCATTTGTAATTGGCTGTAAATCTGCTTTCGTGTTGATTCGGCGACTTTCTTGACCTCCCGAAACTCGACTTCCTCGAACTCATTGGCAGAATCGCTCGAAGAGGTGAATGCGGTATCTTCGTCCGACTGCTGAGCCGGTACCCCAACCTGACCCAGACGAAAGAAGCCAATGGAAACCGGAACCAGGGTCAAAGCAATTGCTAAAACAGCAACGATAGCAATGACTGCATTGACGGGCATCTTTTGCCTTTCGCGACCAACCGATTCATCGGCCTGCTCACGCTTTGTGGGAGCGTCCTTGCCGATCTGAGTCGTATCGAAAGTGCCACCACACTTGGGGCACCGTATGTGCCTCAGCTGAGTCGGAATCGTAAGCGACTGCCCACAACTGGGGCAGAGTATCGTGCGAGCATTCATGTAATACCTTTCTCCTTTGCTTGCTTATCAAGCTCGGCCTGATAAAGGGCCTCTATTTCCTTCAGATCGACATCGACAGGAGGCAGCTCAGGCTGCATGTCCTGAAGTGTCTCCAAAAGAATCCCGGCGACCGCGACGTCTCGATACCACTTGTGATCGCTTGGAATGATAAACCAAGGAGCCTGCGGGTGACTGCATCGCTCGATGGCATCCTCGTAGGCTTTTTGGTAATCGTGCCATTTGTCGCGTGCGGCATAGTCGCCTGGATTGAGCTTCCAATGCTTCTCGGGATTCTGCAAACGCTTTCCGAATCGCTCCAGCTGCTCGGACTCGCTGATATGCAAATAGAACTTCAGGATACGCGTTCCCGCGGCGGCCAACGCTCGCTCAAAGTCGTTGATGATTTCGTAACGTTGCTTCCAAACTGCCTTGGGAACGAGATCTTCAACTCGAACGACCAGCACATCCTCGTAATGCGAACGATTGAAAACCGAGATCATTCCATCTGCTGGCGTCGCCTTGTGAATTCGCCATAGAAAGTCATGAGCCGCCTCTTCATCACTGGGAACTTTGAAAGGAAACGTCCTGCATCCCTGTGGATTCAGCGGACCAAAGACCTTGCGGATAGTCCCATCTTTTCCCGCGGCGTCAGGCGCCTGCAAAACGACCAGCAGCGACTGTTTTCGTTCGACAAACAAGCGGTACTGAAGCGAAGCGGTCACCTCATTGATCTCTGCCAATCTTTCTCGAGCCTCGGTCTTACTCTCGAAGCCCCCTCGTTCAGTTGAGCTGACTTTGGACAGATCAACCGGCTGTCCCGGCTTGACGCGATGCTTCTTGATGTAGTCCATATTCCAACACCGCTCGAATGGTGCCTAAGATCAAGTTGAAAGTGGTTATTAATTGGATCGACAGCCCTTTATCGTAGCGGACATGGGTCTGTTAAGATTTTCCGAACGATCCGAAACACGATTTTTCAAGCTTGCCCTTTGATGCTCCAAACCATCCTTGTCATTTTGGCGATCGCAGCCCTGGGCCTACTGGCTATTTGGTGTTTACTCCTGATCCTCAAGCCTCGAATGGGTGTCAGAGCCCCCTTTCGAATCCTGCTGCCGATTCTTTACCGGCGTCGCGTTATCGGTGCAGAGAATCTTCCCAAGGAATGCGGCTACATCGTCGCGGCCAACCACGTCTCTTGGATCGATGGCATCCTCATTCTTTGGATGATGCCTAGGAACGTCAGGTTCGTTGTTGACGGGGGAAACTTTGACCACCCCATCAATCGGTTCTTGGGCAATGCATTCGACACGATCTTCATGAAGTCTGGCCCGAAATCAATCATTAAGGCGATGCAGACCGCCCGAGACGGGCTCGTTGCCGGAGACGTCATCGGCATCTTCCCCGAAGGAACGCTCAGCCGAACAGGTCAACTACAAGGCTTTCGACCTGGCGTCCAAAAGATCGCCAAAGGCACGGACGCTCCCATCGTTCCGATGTACATGGAGGGCATGTGGGGGAGCCTATTCAGTTTTTCAGGTGGAAAGTTCTTTTGGAAGTGGCCCACCAAATGGCGTCGTCAATTAACGCTGCACATTAGCAAGCCTCTACCTGGCGACGTCTCCCTCCATGAACTCAGAACTGAGATTTCACGTCTGTCGGCTGCCGCGTCGATACATGCTCGCGACCAGTTCCCAATCCTACCCATCGAGATACTCAAAGCTTGGAAACGGCGAGGTAGCAAAGTTCAACTCGCAGATTCGATGGGAAACGAAGTATCGGGCAAGCAGGCGATTCTACGAGCAGTGATTCTTCGGCGTTTGCTTCGTCGCGAAGTGCTAGGCAAAAACCAGCAACATGTTTCTGTGCTCCTGCCGCCTAGTGTTGGCGGCGTCATTGTCAACGTCGCTTTGGCCATCGACAAACGAATCTCTGCAAACCTCAACTACACAACCACTCCCGAAGTACTTAATTATTGCAACCAAGCCATTGGCTCAGAGACCATCCTCTCGAGTGAGAAGTTCCTCGAAAAGACCGGATTGGAACTGGAGGGGAATATGGTTGTCCTTGAATCACTCAAGGACAAAGTCAGTCTTCTCGACAAGATCTCAGGTGCATTGGCTGGATTTGTTTTGCCAGTGGGCATAACCGCTCGTTTACTGGGCCTCAACCGAATCCAAGCGGACGACCTTCTTACCGTTATCTTTACTTCGGGTTCGACCGGCATGCCCAAAGGCGTGCAGCTTTCCCACGCGAATGTGTCACACAATGTTGAAGGCATTAATCGAGCGGTGCGTCTCGGTCGCGAAGATACGGTTCTGGGTGTTCTGCCGTTCTTTCACTCGTTTGGATACTCCGTCACCCTGTGGGCCGCAAACACCATTGGCCCACGTGGTGTATACCACTTCAATCCACTTGATGCCCGCCAGGTGGGCAAGCTGGCAGAGAAGTATCGCGTCACGGTCTTGCTTGCAACGCCAACTTTCCTTCGAAGTTATCTGCGCCGCATCACCGCCGAACAGTTTGCGGCTTTGGATGTTGTCGTTGTTGGCGCGGAAAAGATGCCAGCGGATCTATTCAACGACTTCGAACAGAAATTTGGCGTACGCCCGGCAGAGGGTTACGGCGCGACCGAGCTCAGCCCACTGGTATCCGTGAACATTCCCCCATCGCGGTCCGCTGCTAAGTTTCAACCTGATCGGAGAGAGGGATCGGTTGGACGCCCGGTACCCGGCGTTTGTGCTCGTGTCGTTTCGGACGACACCGGCGAATCGGTTCCCGCTGGCGAGGATGGCATGCTCATGGTTCTTGGCCCCAACATCATGAAGGGCTATGTGGGGCAGGCAGAGAAAACCGCTGAAGTACTGCAAGATGGTTGGTACGTCAGCGGCGACATTGCGAATGTTGACGCTGACGGATTCATTCACATCACCGGCCGGCTAAGTCGATTTTCGAAGATCGGTGGTGAGATGGTTCCTCACATACGCATCGAAGAAGAGATCAATCGAATCCTCGATGATCGCGAGAAATCAGATGATGAAGATCTGGACGGACTGGAAGCCTGTGTCACCGCAGTACCGGATGAGAAAAAGGGTGAGCGGCTGATTGTGCTGCATCTCCGAACCGCAAAATCGATCGATGAGATCCGCAGCGGCCTCCAAGAGTCGGGTCTACCCAACCTCTTCATTCCATCCAGCGACTCGTTCATTGAGGTCGACAAGATCCCGCTTTTAGGTACTGGAAAACTCGACCTCAAGGGAGCCAAAGACCTAGCTTTGGAAAAAACAACTTGATCTGATTCCGCCAGGGTTCTGCCCCGATGCACTATCACCAAATGCGGACGGAATCACCTGTGAGAACCAACCCCTAGCTAGATGAGCTCAGCTAACGGGTCAGCTTATGGTTAGGCCGGATCTCGATACTTGGCCATATTGGATTGGCTTCGAATCATCGATGCAACGAGCGCGGTCCAACCCGTTTGATGGCTGGCACCAAGTCCTTTTCCAGTATCCGCGTGGAAGTACTCGTGAAATAAACGATGGCTGGCGAACGCTGGATCATCGCTGTACCGCCTATCGCCACCGTGACATGGCCTTTCGCCATCACCGGAAGCCTCGAACAGCGAAATGCACCGACGTTCAAGTTCACGAGCGACCTCCAAGAGCGTCATTTCATTACCTGAACCTGTCGGGCACTCAACCTTGAACTCGTCGCCATAAAAATCATGGTACCGTTTAAGCGATTGAATCAGGAGGAAGTTCATCGGGAACCAAATCGGTCCACGCCAATTGCTATTGCCACCGAACATGTAGCTATCGCTTTCACCGGGAACGTAGTGCACTTCATGTCGCTGATGATTGAACTCGAAGATGAAAGGCTTTTCTCGATGGGCTGCGGAAAGCGACCGAATCCCGAACGGTGAAAGAAACTCATTTTCGCCAAGCATCACCGCGAGGATTCGTTTGAAGCGATCCTCCGAAGGGATAGCAAGCAGCCGCGTGGCAGCCCCGCCGTCCGCTCCCGGGTGCTCCATGTAGGTCATGTGGTCTGCCAGGTTACCACGGTGTTCCAAGAACCACCGAGTTCGCTTTCGAAAGCCGGGAAGCTTATCAACCACACGATCTTCCAAGATCACACCGGTCGTCAACGGCAACAACCCAACCAGCGACCTCACCCGCAACGCGATTGAACGATTGTCAACGTACAAGTGGTCATAGTAGAAGCCGTCATCATCTTCCCATAACCCGGTACCGTCGATCGTGTTCATCGCTTCCGCAATGGCGACATAGTGCTCAAAGAACTTTGATGCCATGTCACCATAAGCGGGATCATCCTCAGCCAGCTCAAGGGCCATTCTCAACATGGACCCACAATAGAACGCCATCCAGGACGTTCCATCGGCCTGCTCAAGAAAGCCGTTGCACAGCGGTCGACTGCGGTCGAACACCCCAATATTATCAAGGCCCAAGAAACCACCGGCAAAAATATTGCGGCCGTTGGGATCCTTCCGATTGATCCACCACGTGAAGTTCAATAACAGCTTCTGAAAACACCGCGCCAAGAACACCTTGTCGCGTTTCTCCGGCGGCCCCGTCGCCTTGTAAACCTGCCAAACTCCCCATGCGTGCACCGGAGGATTAACG
>JBCCKZ010000259.1:0-7523 GCA_039027135.1 Planctomycetota bacterium | reverse complement strand
TTTTGTTGTGGGGGGGGTGGGGTGCCTGGCCGAATTGCTGTAACAGCACAAGCTAGGCGGACTGGTTAATTCGTCAATTTGTCCATGGAACGGCTTTTTGGTGAGAGTTGGGGTTCGAAACCCAAGTCGATGAAACTTGTCTGAGTAGCTTCTGGTTTGGCGTAATGAGAACACAAGTTTCACATACGTGAAGGATCACGTTTGTCTATTTCAAGAGTTGCGCTGTGCGTATGCACAGCTTGTTTGTTGGTCGTGACAGGACGCTTGGTAGAAGCACAAGCTCCTGCTGAGATACTGAGTTCATCGCTTGCACTTGGTTACGGCCTGGAAGGTCCTAAGAACACGGCTCTGGAGTTCTCGGCACCCGAGCGTGAAACTCTTGAACACCGCCCGCTTGAGCATGGTGCATTGATCAATGCGTGGGCAGATGAGAAAGCCGATTTAGCGGAGGACGAGATCGAGGATGAAAGCCTCAGCGACATCCTCGCGCGACTCGAGGAGCTAGAAGCGCAAATTGAAGAGCAAGCCAAGAAGGCGGCTGATGAGAAGGCGGCCAAGGCGAAGAAGTCAACTTTCAAGCTCAATGGTCGTGTCCACCTAGACAACTGGAGCTTCTTTGAAACGGACGAAGCGATCACTGTGCTTGAAGGTGAGGATCCTCAGGATCGTTGGGATTTCCGCCGAATTCGGATGGAGTTCTCGGGTACCGTTCCCAACAACATGATTTGGCGGATGCAGCTCGACTTTAACAGGCCAGAGGATCCAGAAATCAAGGACGTTTATCTCGGTTTCGTCGGCCTCCCAAACAATCAGACGCTACTCATCGGAAACCAGAAGCGTCCAATCGGCTTGGACCACCTCAACAGTAGCCGGCATAACGTATTCTCCGAGCGTCCGTTGGCGGTCGAGACTTTCAACGAAGATGCTCGTCGTCTCGGAGCATGCATGTGGGGACACACTGATGACGAGTCACTGAACTGGGCCTATGGAGTGTTCTTGTTGGAGAACTTGAATAAGTCGGGCCGCTATCGTGGTGACTACGACGAAGGTGGTCTGTACGGAAGAATTTCAGGCAGTCCATGGTACGATGAAATCAGCGGTGGCCGAGGGTATTGGCACTGGGGTTTGGTGGCGAGCGTCAACACCACCGACCGTGATGGGACCACCGACACAGACACGAACAAGAACGAAGCTCGATTCCGAACCAGACCTTCGGCCCGATCATCCGAACGTTGGTGGAATACCGGTCGGATCGTTGGCGCGACCAACTACGAACAGCTCGGCTACGAATCGATGCTCAACATTGGTGCGTTGCAAATCACCAGTGAGTATTTCGGTACCTGGGTGCAACGGGAAGCTGCCGGAGGATTCTCGGGTGAGGATTTGTTCCTTCATGGTGGCTACATCTTTGCCCACTACTTCGTTACGGGCGAACATATCCCTCTCAAACGGCGAGTTGGCATGATCGATCGTGTGAAGCCCTTTGAGAATTTCTTCCTTGTTGATCGCTGCCGTGGCGGAACGGGAATGGGTTGGGGTGCGTTGGGACTGGGTGTTCGTCTCGACTATCTCGACTTGACCGATTCAGACATCCAAGGCGGTGAAGGACACCTCATCACGGGTGTGGCGAACTGGTATTGGACGGCCTATTCAAAACTGCAGACAAACATTGGGTGGGGTGATATCGATAACGCTGGGGAGAACATTGCTGGCGGACCTACCTTTGATGGTGTCGATGGCGACTTTGCCTTCCTTGGCATGCGCTACATGATCGACTTCTGATCATTGTGTGACATTACTCACTGAACTCTTTTATCGCTCATATCGCACCGAATTGTTGGAACTCAAATGAACGTAAAAATCTTTCAGATCGCGACCATTGCCGTGATAGGCTGGGTAGGATTAGCTAGTGCGTCCTTGGCGGGGGACGGGAAGCTGGGGCTGCTGGACCAAACTGGATGTTGTGATCGTCTTCCTGCCTGTAACCAATGCTGTGAGCTAGAGGCGAAGGTGGTTGATGAGGACAAGCCTTGCTTTGACGTTGAATCGAAGGTCATTTGTATTCCTCGCGTCGTCTTCCCGTGGCAGAAGAAGGACTACTTAGCTAACAAAGGTTGTGACCAATGTGATGCTTTGGAATGTAGCTCTTGCAATCACAATGGAGCGCGAGCTCGAAAGATCTGCGTCCTAAAGAAGGACAAGATCACCTGTCCAACATGCGAGTACAAATGGACTCCCAAGATGATAGGCGGGTGTGATTTTCCCTACTGCGATTCGTTCGAGTAGCCAAATCGGAATGGAATCATCGAGGTTGAACTCGGCGATGGTAATTCCTGGGTTGATCGTTTAAAGCTGCGATTTGTCGTTTAGGCGTCAGCGATGTAGTTATCTTCATGTCTACGTGTGGCACTCTGCTCGCGTCGAATGAACAGCTGTGGCAATCTCAACATCGATCAATAGGCTTTGGCGAAGATCGCTCGTTGGGAAGCCGGTTTGCCGGTGTAGAAGCAAGTGCCGGTTTCGGACTGTTTGTCGCGTGGGATGCAGCGAATCGTCACTTTCAATTCTTTAAGAAGTGGCTCTAGGCTGTCTTCATTGTCGAAGAAGCAGGACGCAAAACCTCCGTGGATGGCATCTTCATCTTTGGACGTGAAAAAGTCTCGGAACGACGACTCATCTTTGAGTGAAACGGAATGATCTTCTCGAAGTTTTAACGCTCGCTCGAAAAGCCCTGATTGAATCTCATCCAAAATGGATGGAAGGCAATTGATAAGCTCCGCTCGATCGAAGCCTGTGCTCTTGGGTTGATCACGTCTCCCAACGAAGACGCTGTTCTTGGCGATGTCCTTGGGGCCCACTTCCAAGCGAACGGGCACACCGCGTTTGACGTGATGCCACTTTTTCTCGCCACCACGAATGTCGCGATCGTCGACTTCAACTCGCACCGGTGCGTTGGCGTAGGTTTGGTCTTTCAACTCGGCCACGAGTGAATCAACGAAAGCCATGACGGTTGCCCGTTCCTCATCGTTTCGATAGATCGGTAGAACCACGACATGGGACGGAGCAATCCGTGGCGGCAAGACTAAACCATCGTCGTCGCTGTGGCTCATGATGAGAGCGCCCACCAATCTCGTGCTAACGCCCCAAGACGTCGTCCAGGCAAACTCTCGATCACCGGATTCCGATTGGAACATGATCTCTTGAGCGCGAGAAAAGTTTTGGCCAAGGAAGTGACTTGTCCCTGCTTGAAGCGCTTTGCGATCTTGCATCATCGCTTCGATTGACAGCGTCTCGTCAGCTCCGGGAAATCTCTCCGCTGGGGTCTTGGTTCCCACAATGACCGGCATCGCCATCCAGTTCTCGGCGAAGTCGCGATAGACCTCGATCATTTTCTCTGTTTCTTCGATGGCCTCTTCTTTGGTGGCATGAACCGTGTGCCCTTCCTGCCATAGGAACTCGGCGGTCCGCAAGAACATTCGCGTTCGCATTTCCCAACGCACCACATTGGCCCATTGGTTGATCAGCAGAGGAAGATCTCTGTGGCTTTGGACCCATTTGGCAAACGTAGCGCCGATGATCGTTTCACTGGTGGGGCGAACAATCAACGGCTCCTCAAGCTTGCCGGCAGGCCGAAGGCCACCGTCTGGATCGGGCTCAAGACGGTGATGTGTGACGACTGCGCATTCCTTGGCAAAACCCTCGACGTGCTCGGCTTCCTTCTCCAAGAAGCTCATTGGGATGAAGAGCGGGAAGTAGGCGTTTTGGTGCCCGGTTGCCTTGAACATGTCATCGAGTGCACGCTGCATGTTCTCCCAGAGCCTATAGCCCCATGGTTTGATTACCATGCATCCGCGAACAGGCGATGTCTCGGCCAAATCAGAGGCCTTGATGACCTCCTGGTACCAAGCTGGATAGTTTTCTTCGCGGGTGGGAGATATCGCGTTTTTGGGAGCTTTCGCCATCGAACAGATAGGGTTTCTTGATGCCTGAATGAATAAGGCCCAGAGTCTACCTGTTGAGGTTCAGCTGTTTCAACGCGAGGTCAATCCGCCACGGATGATTATCACCCGCTCCGAATGAACTATCGCAGGTTCAGCAATTCGTCGAGCAATTGCTGAGTGGTGGTGATAACCCGAGAATTACCACGATACTGGGTGCTTGCGAGGACTAGTTCGATAAGGTCTTCGCCAATATCCGTGTTTGAAAGCTCAAGGGCACCACCGACAATCGTTCCGATACCGTTTTGTCCTGGACGACCCTGGATGGGCAGGCCAGTGTTTACGCCACGTGCGAAGAGATTGTTACCTTGGGATTCGAGACCTGCCGGGTTTGCAAATCTTGCCAACTGAACTTGGCCAAGATCACGCGTGATACCGTTGCTGAAAACACCCCGAATCGTGCCGTCATCGCCAATCGCGAAACTGTTAAGGATCCCTGGCTCGCTGCCGTCTTGACGAGTTGCCGCGATGGAGGCCTCTTCAGTTGCCAAACCGGAAACGAGATCGAAGTTGAAGTCGATTTGGAGTGGTGATGAAGACGGGATTCCGCTCCGATCGATACCGATGGTGTCGTTGGTTGCCGAGATAAAGGTGCCGTTGCCGTCAAAACGAAGCAGACCTGTTCCCACCGAGATGCCGGAACCGCTAATCGGTTGATTCTCGGATGAGTCGGCGTACCACCGGTAGACGGTCTCGTCATCCGTACGGGACTCGAGTGTGGTTGTCATTCGAACGTTGATGGGCACACCAAGTGAGTCATACACAATGAAGTCAGTGGCGGCACTTTGCCCGGTAGCATCTTGAACCGTTTGGAAGCCGAGGTTCGTACTCGAGATTTCACCACTAGCTAAACGGGTTTGGAATGCACCAAGGTCCAATTCCAGAGCATTGAGTTCTCCGGTGTTGCTGACAAAGCGGAATGCTCCATCAACGATGAAGCCACCGGGATTAAGTGGTGAACCTCCAGCGTCGACCGTGTTGACCGATTGAACGATGGCATTCGAAGCTGACGCCTCAACGGGTTGAATACCCGAAGCTTCTTCAACAAAGTCGATGAACTCTTGAACGGTCGTGGTGCTGGTAACCGTGAATTCTTTCGCGCCCAAAGATCGACCACCTTTGCGGCCCGAATATGTCAGGACGCCTTCTTCAAACGCTTGTCGATAGGCGAAGCCGTCGCGTTGGAGCACTTCGGTCAGTATCGTACCCGCGTTGATTGGTGGACCGTTGAGATCAACAAGTTGATTGCCAGCAACGGTAAGGTCTGCGATTTCGGCATCGCTTCGGTTGTCGGTAAACACATCGCCAGGAGCAACCGTGTCGACTAAGTAAAAGTTGTTTTGATCACCCGCGAGGTTTCGATAAATTCGTATCTCATCGTAAGCCGGGAACTGGTCGTTGGGGCCCGGCACGGGGAGCGCGGGGAAGTCTTTGAGAGTGATTCGTCCGTTGACTACGTTCTGAGGCCCGACTAGAACGCTCGGACGAGTTTCCTGGCTGCCCGCTTGGGCATAGGTAATCATGTAGCTGTAGTTGCCCGTCAGCGTCGTATCGTTGAGCGCAGTCGAGGACAATGGTGTAGCACCGTCATCCGTAAAAGTGGCGCCAGCCGCAGCTGTCCCGAGCTGGAAGAAGTTGGTTCCGTTGACTCCTGTTCGATATATATTCACGTTGGGAAAATCACCACTGGTATCTGTGGGCAGGTTGGTGAATTCCACTCGTCCGGTCGCACCGACGGTGGTTGAGAGGGGACCACTGGCGGGTGATTCGTTGCCGTTCACATCGACCATCACGAAACGGTATTGATACGTGCCCGCTGCAAGCGTACCGACCCCCGTGTTGTCGAGGGTTACCGCAGTGGCGTCGGGCGTGGGAGCCGCTGCCGCGGACACTGCGGTCGCGTCGGGACGAGGGACGCTGCCGTCACCCAGTTGAACCGATTCAATGACTTCGCTGGTGTCCGCAATATCACCCAGCGGAGTTAGAGCACCTTCAAAGGTAACTTCTTCGGTAGCCTTCGCAACGGTTTCGGTTCCTAAAGGAATCTCAATGGGAGTGAGTTCATTCTCCTGCAAGCGGAATTGCCCGTCGACGCCATAACCCAACAAGCGTTGTCCGGTCGAGTTGACCAATTGAGCTTCACTGTTGAGCTTGAAGATGCCATTTCGGGTGTAGAACGCAGTGCCATTGGCACCTTCCACGATGAAAAAGCCGTCTCCTTGAATTGCCAGGTCCGATTGGTTGGAGCTGATCTCGATGGTGCCCTGATTGTGGTTAGCTGCGATTTCGGCAACTTGGACACCGAGGCCGATCTGCCTCGGATTGACGCCGCCGTTGTCAGCGGTCGGAGCGGCACCAACGGACAGCGTTTGCAGGAACTGTGACGCGAATACGACGTCCGACGACTTGAAACCAACCGTTTGTGAGTTGGCCAAGTTGTTGCCGATCACATCGATCTGAGTTTCGGCCGCTGAGAGGCCGGTCAGTGCGGTGGTAAGAGCAGAGGTCAGGCCCATGGTCGATTCCGTCGTCCTTGCGTGGCGATGATGCGATTCCGCCAGGACTCGAGCCGCTGCCTTGCGACCGTCTCAAATTACCCAGGCTGAATTTCGCGAATGTTGTTAATGTTCATCGTCTCACCACCCACGTGAACTTTGATCGAACGTGTACCGTTTTCCGCATCCGCGTCCACGGTGATTCGATCGACGACTCCTTCGACATTGCCTCCGCCGTCAGAAAGTCCGGTAATCGTCTGGCCAATCAAGTTGCTGGCCGTGACCAATTCTTGGCTCGAAGAGAGAGTGGTCAACGTGTCGGTCAGTTGATCTGTTGCCCCGATTTCTCGGATCTGACCCATTTGTGCAACGAGGTCGCTGTTGTCCGTCGGATCCAGTGGATCTTGGTTCTGCAACTCGCTGATCATCAACTGCAGAAAGCCATCCAAATCGATATCGCCGTAAGCGTCACTGGCTGATCCAGCCTGGCCAGCTGCCTGATTCGCCGTGAAAGGTTCTCCCAGAACCGATGTCGTGCTTGGGTTGTTGATCGAAGACATGGCGACGGCGACCTTGAGTCAGTGAGTGGTTGGTGACTTGGAACGTTCGACGAATCGAGAGAATGTTTCGCAAATTCTGGTCACCTGTTTCGAAATCTTCACCCACTCTCACCACGGGAGAATCGGGTTTTGAATTTCAAATTTACAGGTCCCGCAAAAAGTTATGTTCTGGGCTCAGCCCTACCCCGCCGTTGAAACGTGCGAACTTCCCATAGTGAGGATAAGTTTGACGGTTCGTTCTAGGGATTTGAAACTGAACGACATCCATCCCTAGCAAATCCACTCGGTTGGACGCTACATCCGCCAATCATTCCCTTTGGGCAGCGTGTTCCCAACCGAAGCTTGTAGTGATCGGTGCCCGCTTCTGGCCTTATCGGGATCAATCCGTTGACTGATGCCCAGCCTATCCGTGTTAGAAAACTGTCGACGGGTTTCACGTTCTTCAGCCTGTCCATCGCCCGAACTCGATT
>JBCCKZ010000258.1:0-7528 GCA_039027135.1 Planctomycetota bacterium | reverse complement strand
CCTTCTTTGGAGCTCAGACCCAACGAGCGATCGATAATTTCCCAATCTCCGGCTGGCGACTGCCGCCAGCCATGATTCAGGCAATGGGCTGGGTCAAGTACGCGTGCGGCATCGCCAATCGCGATCTTGGCAAGTTGACCGGGACGGGAAAAAACCCCCTCAACGATGAGCAGGTCACGGCTATGCTCGACGCTGCCAAGGAAGTCGCCGAGGGCCAACTCGCCGATCAATTCCCCGTGGACGTCTTTCAGACGGGATCAGGCACGAGTAGCAACATGAATGTGAACGAGGTCATTAGCAATCGTGCAATTGAGATCAATGGAGGAGATCGCTTCTTGGAGTCCAAGACGATCCATCCCAATGATCATGTCAACATGGGTCAAAGCACAAACGACACTTTTCCAACAGCCATTCATGTCGCTGTCGCGTTTCAGATCGAGAATGATCTCTTACCGACGCTTCGCTCCTTAAAAGGCTCACTCGCGGACAAGGCAAAACAATGGGACAAAGTCATCAAGATTGGTCGCACACACTTAATGGATGCCACACCACTACGGTTGGGACAGGAATTCGGTGGTTTTGCTCGACAGATTGAACTTGCAATCGATCGCGCTGAAGCGGCTCGCGATGCCGTTTTGGAGTTGCCCGTGGGTGGTACTGCAGTTGGCACAGGCATCAATACTCATCCCGAATTCGGTGGAAGGGTTGCCGCGGAGCTCGCCAATCAGCTGAACATTCCCTTTATCGAAGCCGTCAATCACCTGGAAGGAAATGCCAATCGTGACGCATTGGTATCAAGCCACGGTCAATTGAAAACGATCGCTCAGTCGCTCTTCAACATCGCCAACAACATTCGTTGGCTGGGGTCCGGCCCACGTTGCGGCTACTTTGAGGTTTCACTTCCATCTCGTCAGCCGGGATCATCGATCATGCCGGGGAAAGTCAATCCAGTGATGTGTGAATCATTGATGCAGTTGACCGCAAGAGTGATGGGCAACGACACGATGATGACTGTCAGCGGCGCCGCCGGTGGCAACTTCCAGCTCAACATCATGATGCCCGCAATGGCGCACTCGATCCTTGAATCCATCATGCTGCTCGCAAGCGGCAGCCGAGCCTTCGTGGAGTTCTGTATCGCCGAGATGGAAGCCAATGAAGAACAATGCGAAGCAGCCGTCGAGCAGAGCCTTTCGATGTGCACGAGTCTCAATCCACTAATTGGCTATGAGGCCGCCGCCAAACTTGCAAAAGAAGCATTCGCCAGTGGCCAGACGATCCGCGAGCTCTGTCACGAACGTGGTGACCTGAGCGAGGAACAGATTAACGAAGCACTCGATCCCTGGCGTATGACCGAGCCCCAAGCTTGAAGCGATTGACTAGAACCGATGCCCGTGGTGCATGCGATTAAAAATCGCAGCATCATGGGGGTTTTCAACAACCGGTAACCGCTGGATTCGAGTGCTTGGCGATGGGCGGGACTTCCCATCTTGCTTTTCTGGAACTTCCAAGTTTGCTGAAGCTTGTCGCAAACCAGATCGAAGGCCCTCATGCCCAACAATGGACGTGGCTGCGGATTGGGTGATCTCCCGCTCTTGAAGATCTTGCTGCGACATCTCGATCCACGTCGCTAGGTGGGCCAGAGCGGCCGTATTTCTTCTGGTCAGTGAAGCGTGCCTCTGGCCTCCGTGAGGCTGGCTGCTGGCCCGGTAAAAACTTGTTTCGTTAGCTGGTCGGTCTGTTTCGATGAAGTCCTCGATCGAATCGATGTTCTCTCGCAAGTCCGAGTCACTCAGACGGCCCGCTTGATGGGTGCCAACGAGAGACAACGCGATTGTTGTTGGCTTTCGATGACAATCAAGGCACTGGTTATTTAGAATCGGTGTCACAAAACTTGAAAAGTACGCTTCGCGACGATCCAAGAGAGGCTGTGCATTGGAAGCCGGCATCAACCTCACCGGTCCACTCGCGCGATTTGACGATGATGCCAGGTAACGATCCAGCCGAAGAGTCTGCGATCGAAGCCTGACATACAATGAGTTTGGAAACTTGGCACTTGCAAAGATCTGCTGCAATTCGAAATTGATGCCCTTGGCCGTTTTAACCAAATCGTTTTGCAAACACCAATCGGCCTCATCAAGAAGGTAAAGAGCGTAGGCAAGAGGATCCGCCTCTCTGTGCGGTCGGTGATCGATCCAATAGCGATGAAGTGCTTCCTGCGATCCTCCCGTAGCGAGCACCTGTGTCCCGTCGAGAACGATCTTGGTTCCACTAGCACGCTCAATTGCGACCTCGCGACTCGTTCTGGTGATTCGCCCTTCAATCACTCGCCCGTTGCCCAATAGAGCATATCGCTCGTTTCCTGGGGCCATCTCGCCACCGGTATAGCGAGGCGGTTCTGCAAATCCATGAAAGCTTAGTAGCGTGAAACACGATCCCATCAGACATCGCAACAGGCTCAAAGCCAACCGGCATTCATCCGGTCTTCGGAGCGAGTAGCGTTCACGGATGGATGACTTGGGAAACATGGCAATCCTTTGGTGATAATCAAAACCATCACCGTGAAGCCAGATCTCTTGTTGGTCACTGATAGGGGCTAGAGCCCCGCGACAGCCGCAGCGACGATCCGATTGCCATGCTCGTTGAGATGTCCCGATCCGATTCGACCATGCTCAAACCCAAAGGGCGGCTGGCCCTCGCTCGCGATTTCAGCTAGTTCATCAACGACGGACACGACTTCAATTCCATGGCGTCTCATCGCATTAGCCATTCGCCGGTACGCTCGCGGCTGCCGGTCCTCAAGCATTAATTTTCCGCCCAGCACGATTCCCACGCGCGGCGCGTAGACGATTCGAACCGGTAACTGAGTCGCCGCCCGAATCATTGACGCTGCACGATCAAAAAACTCCCGGTCAAGATCCAATGGCCCAGTGTTTGGAGACGCTTTTTCATTGTTGGAAACATTCGTCGGCCCTACCTGCCAACGAAGACGTCGACTCTCGCCGTCGGGAGTCTGCAGCATCCTTCGAGCACAATGAATGAACAAAGAAGGAACATGCTCAGCGATCCACTGCCGCGCTGCCGAAGGGGGACCACTCGGCTGACCAATCGTCAAATCGGAAAGCTCCACCAAAAGGATAACATGACGGTCGATATCCAAGTTCTCTTCGACCCAAGCGAACTGGCTCGTCCAGTCGACCAAACCGTCTCCACTGCGCGCCAGCGGCAGATAGGCGTTCGAAGTATCGAAGCGTTCAGCAATTGCAAAGACCTTGTCCTCGTCCCGCACACACAAGCCCTCCGCTTGGCTATCACCCCATAAAGCGATGCGTTGCTTGCCCGACCACATCGATTCAAGCTCTTTGACGCCAGCATCGCTACCTAAGCCCGGCATCCCCAGCGGTCCCAGATGGGTCACCGCATAGCCTTCGGAAACATGACGGTAATCTGCCCCCGGTTTCCAAACCCACACCGGCCCACGAGCAATACGAGGGACATAGGTCGGCATGGTGTAATTCGCTAGAACCATCATGACCACCGTTCCGATGACCATCCCGATGATCCAACGAGCGATCACCGGACGCGAGAATGTTCGTGAACCAGACCGCTGAGGTGCTGCGCGAACTCGGGCGTCAATACGGCATCGTCCAGACGCCAGGCCCAGTTTCCGAAAGCCTTCCCTGGAACGTTGATCCGTGCTTCCGTACCTAATCCCAAGTAATCCTGGACCGGAACGATACTAATTGATGCGTCAGAGCTAAGAACCGCCACCACAAGGTCGTCTACCGAAATATCATCGCCTCGACGATAACGGGACAATAGCCTCTGGGTGTTCTCAGGCAGTCCTTCAAACTTGCGTTCGGCTAGCCAACCGGCGGTCGTGTCATTGTCGTGAGTCCCCGTGTAGGCAACACATGCATCTGTGTAGGTCTCCGGGTAATGCCAATCTGTCTCATCGCTATCAAAACCGAATTGGGCAACCCTCATGCCGGGGAATCCGAGTTCATTGCGAAGATGGTGCACCTCCTCGGTAATCAACCCAAGATCCTCGGCGATCACAGGCATACGCCCCAGTTGAGCTGCCACACAATCAAAAAGCGTCCTACCCGGACCTTTGATCCATTGACCGTTGATCGCTGTCTCTTCTTCTGCTGGCACTTCCCAGTACGATTCAAACCCTCGGAAGTGATCGATTCTCATCAGATCGAACTGTTCAAACGCCCGCCTAAACCGTGCCGTCCACCACGCAAAATTAGACTGTTCGTTGGCCCGCCAATCGTAGAGCGGATTTCCCCACCGCTGACCGGTTTCGCTGAAATAGTCTGGTGGAACACCCGCGACGACCGTCGGACTACCAAATTCATCAAGATGAAATAACGACTGATGAGTCCAAACATCCGAAGAGTGGTGGGCGACAAATATCGGCATATCGCCGCAAAGCTGGATTCCACGACGCTTGGCGTGCGACTTGAGCTGATTCCACTGGCGATCGAATAGGAACTGGACAAACTTACTGAACTGAACTTCTCGTCGCAGTTGATCGCGATACTGCTGCAGCGATGCGATGTGCCGAACCGGCAATTGGTCAGGCCAAGAAGTCCAATCGTTGGTTTCAAAATGCCGAGCCAACGATTCGAAAAGCGCAAAGTCTTCAAGCCAATAAGCCTGTGAAGTTTCAAAACCTGCGAATGCAGCCTGCCACCGATCGTCGTCACTTGATTGGAATCGATCAAAGGCGGCTCGAAGCACCGCCATCTTAGATTCCATCACTCGATCGAAACGGATTTCAATCGCGCCTCCAACTCGATCCACCGGTGGTGGTGCCATGCTCAAAGCTTCGACGTTGTCGACCAACCCGTCGGCCACCAAGGCTTCAGGACTGATCATTGCCGGATGACCCGCCATTGCCGAATAGCAACTGTAGGGGGATTCAAGGACTGCGGGAGGCCCCAGCGGCAATACTTGCCAAAGCGACTGGCCAGCATCTGCCAAGAAATCAACGAATTGATGGGCGACCGGTCCAATGTCTCCACAACCCCAGTCAATTGAACTCGCGGCATCCGACGATGCCACATCAACCACCGACGGGAGACTTGTAATGTGACACAACATACCCGCCGAACGGATCAAGAAAGGCTGGTCGGCCACTGCCGGCGGGATAACAGGCTTCGAAGTCGTTGTTGTCATATTGCGTTGCTAAATCAAAGCGACTGGTAGCGAGACTCGCCGGGAATTCTAAAGTGCACGGAAGTTCGCCGAACCTTATCGCGAGTCGCAGCAACCCCGTCGCATCGTTGCTCAAGGCAAGAATGCCCTAGGGTATCGTCATCGTTCCAATCAGACGAGACTCAATATTCGCGACCTATGGCACAATCGGTAAAACAGGAAAGCAAACTGCGAAGCTTTAACAGTTGATCCTGTTAGCGAAGTCGGCATCGGAACCGAAGCACGGCTGTCTCGCCAACTGCGAGATCGTCAGTCAGACGCCAAGTGAGCTGGAGCGAAAGGCCTTCATTCTCCCGCGTGCTGAATTCGGCACCCACGCTGGCCGTTTGTGAGCCGTCGATATATGCCAAGCGAGTTGTCAGGTTATCCGTGATCACGATGTCATTGACGGGTGAGTCTCCCACATTCTGCACTTGCAGTGCAAAGTTGATGACTTCGCCGGGGGCAGCATCGAAACGATCGGCCATTTTAAGGATCCGCAACCGACCAGCATCCGGAAACTCATAGATTTTGACCTCTTCGACACTCTGGTCCCTTGTGAGCGTTGGTGGTTTGACCCCGTTGATCTCGACCTCAACGGACTCATCAAGCGTCCATGCTATCGCAGCTTGAGCAAGCTCTTGAAGCATCGCGCGTTCTTCCTCTTGGAATAAATACGTCGCATCAAGACGGATATTCGCCAAGGCCGCCTGGACCAAGCTAGCTTGTTCGAGCTGAAGCACGTTCTCGCCAATCACGCCTCGCTCCCTGCGTCGGAACGCATCCGGGCCACGAGTCACTTCGGCGTGAGCCAATCCTTGTGATCGATCAAGCAGTACGCCACCGTCTAACACTTCAAATCTTCCAGGTCCCGTCGGTTTGGCAAAACCACTTGGGCCAACATCACGTTGGTTTACCGCTGCGCCGGTCACCTGCCGGACCGACTGGAAGCGTGGTGCGTACAAACAAACGCGATTGGATGGTTGAACCTCAGCTCGGTTGTCACCAATCGAATAGGCAACGACTGTATCTTCGAGTTGAACTCCAGCAATCGAGTCATCTCGAAGCACTCTGGCGAGTGGCGGTTGATCACCGCCATCGCAAATGAATTCCTGCGGATCGACTGCGGGTCTAACGGGCATCATCGGCAGCGCGTAGCCATGCGGTACGACTTCGCAAGACGGGCAGGCACAATTGGCACTCGGCCCGCAAGTATCCATGGGACCACAAACGGACGGATTGACGCATTCACTACGGTTGAAAGCAACGGGTTCAACGCCACTGCGCTCTGGTGCATCCGTCAGGTTGGCTACCCGTCCGAACCGGGAATCGTCCGCTGTCTTTGCCGAAGCCAAATCTGGCCGGACCGCAGCCTCTTCCGTCTGCCCCACCGAAGGCATGACGGCATCAGTTGTTTTCATCGGATCGAGATTCGCAAGACCGCCCCAGGGTGACGCGCAGCCTGACAAGGCAATGATCGCGATACCAAGAACTTGAAACTGCTTACTTTTGTACATCTCGATGCTCGTTCTTATGGACAATACGATGGGCCGGATCATGGACTCTGCAGAGATGTTTCAAGACCTGTTCGGCTTTGAAAAATCGGGGCATACGGTGGATTCCCGTAGGCAAACGAAGTCCAGAGTGATGCATTCCGAGGTGGCGTCAACGAACCCAAACGAACGATGGCAACGGGCCGGCCATAGCGGTCAGCCTCCGTCAATGCGTTTTGATAGGTTGACAATTCGATGGGTTTGGCCGGGTTGGTCGATTGGTCAAGTGGCACTGCGTTCTGAGGGTCCTCTAGGTAGACCACTCGAGTGACCATGCGGCCCTCCAAAGCGGCGTCGAAGTCTTCCTCGTCCAGGTGGATTTCGATTGGGTAACGCGTCTCGAGTCCAGCGGGTGGATAAGTTCGATCAATGATTTCGACACTTGGATAGAGCTCAACTCCTGGCCGACGCTCGATATCGGTGACCTTAAAACGGTAGACCGAACCAACCAACAGGCCGACCATCAAGTCTTTCTCTGCATCGGCGAAGGCTCCCATCGATGCAATTGCGTATTTGGTGCCAACCGGCCCAACGAACTTGATCGGTTGGTAATATCCAAAAACCGGTCCTGGACCATGGCCGCTTAGTCGTGCATTGCCTACCGCACCCGGCGGCATCGAACCATTCAAGATTGCGTGGCCAGGCGGCATTGTTGCTGCAAAGGGCTGTTGCGCGTCAACGTTCGTGATGTTCCAAGCCATGATCGCCAAAAACCCGGCAACCATGAACTTCAAAGGCGAACGTTCGCGAGACCAAACGTGACTCGATCGCAT